>JADDPU010000083.1:0-9958 GCA_016781725.1 Rubrobacter sp.
GGACCGATGACCGTCCCCTACCTGGAGCAAGCACCGGTTGGGGCGTGAAAGAGAAGAGGATCGGGGCAAGGCAGACAGCAGGGTGAGCGATATGGAGCCCTCGGAAACACCCCTTTCCCTGCAGCGTGCCCGAGCGCGTCTTCGGCCACGTCCCGGGTTACCCTCCCGGTAGCCGTTAGATCTGCGTGACGCTTCAGCCCACCAGCAAACGCGTGAGCCGCAAATGTACGCCCTCGTCCTCGTCGGTGACGTAGAAGGTGCGGCCGCCTTCGGTGACGGCGATGCCCTCGACGCGCGGCAGGGTAGGGAACTCGCGGACGAACTCGCCAGGGAGTTCGCCGGAGTGGGAATCTGGGGGGAGATCGCAGCGGAAGTGGGTGGCGACGGTCTCCCGGCCGCCGGCGTAGTCCCTTACGAGCACGCTCTGCTTGTCCCGGCTGTCCACGTTACCGGTGACGAGGTGCAGCTCTTCGCCACTCTCGGTGTGGAGCAGGAAGAGATCCCGGACGCCGGCTATCTCGCCGTTCCTGCCCACGGCGTCCACGGTCCAGAAGCCTACGACCTCGGGGCGGGCATCGCCGGGATCGAAGAGACGGTCGATGCCATCTAACTCTACGAGGATCGGGCGTCCGCCGGCGGTGGTCGGGAAGCGGAGGCCGAGGAGGAGGGTGCCGTCCTTGCGGAAGGCGGCGCCCTCTATGTTGATCGGGTAGTCGTCCCCGCGCACGAGGCCTGCCCACTTCTTCTCCTCCTTCTCGCCGCGCTCGATGGTCGCGGCGATAAGCGCCCCGTGGGACTGCTCGCCGAGCGGGATCAGGCCGGGTCCTTCCGTCTTTAGGGCGTCGTTGATGAGGCGATGGAGGACGAAGCTCTCGCGCGAGACTTCGAGCCGCATGGCCGGGTCTTCGGTGACGTTGCCGACGTCGGCCTCGCGGAAGCGGGCGACGAAGCCGCGTTTGGGCTGCAAGGGCCCCGACTTGCTCCCGAAGTGGGAGCCGAGGATGTAGACGAAGCCGGTACGCTCGTCGCGCGTGATAGCCTCGGCGTCCTCGGTCTTGCCGGCGGCCCCGACCGCCTCGGTGTGGAGGCGTTCGATCTCCCAGCCCTCCTCTTCGGGAGAACCCTCGCGGTGACCGATGGCGGCGATGCAGTCCTCGACCTTCCCCTCGTCCAATACCGCCCAGAACCCGAGGTCCCAGCCGTGCTCCCCGAGCAGCGCCTTGTCCGCGATGTCCAGGAGCCCCGACGCCTCGTTCGGGTGCAGATTGAGCTCCATCTGAAAGAGGTCGTCGTCCCCGGCCATGCCTCTCCTCCTCGTCTCCGACACGCCCCCATACTACGCGCTCGTGAGCCCGAAAGCTCCTTGTACACTTGTGTGCGCGATCACCCCGCTTTCGTAACGATGTGTTACATTCTCGTAGTCCCGAGAGTATGTAAGGCTCCGGGTTTCCCGCTAAGTGGACCACAACGTTGGAGGGGCTTTGTCGGTATCCGTGCGGAAGATAGCTACTATCGCGTTCCTGGCGGCGGTCGGCGTCCTGGCCGCCTTTCTCGCGGCGCCCGGTGGCGCCCGCGAGGACGAGAGGGTCCGCGGCGTCGCCGAGGTCAGGCACCCTGGGGTGGGCGGTCTCCCCCGCGAGCCAGAAGACCCGCCGGATCGACGGAAGGCTCGGACGATGATGGCTTCCTACTACGGGCGCACGCTGGAGGGCCGGCCGATGGCCAACGGGCAGCCCTTCGACGCCGACGCCTACACCGCAGCCCACAGGACCCTGCCGTTCGGCACTGAGTTGGGGGTGGCTTACGGAGGCGAGTACGTGCGGGTCACCGTTACCGACCGCGGCCCCTACGTGGCGGGGCGCGACCTGGACCTCTCTCTAGCCGCGGCCCGCGAGATCGGGCTGACAGCCCCTGGCGAGGCCCCGGTTCGGGTAACGAAACAGTAGCCTCGAACCGTGGCGCTCTCAGTTACGCCTGCTCCTCCAGAAAGTCCAGTACGATCCGGTTGAACTCATCCGGGCGCTCCATATTCGGCAGGTGGGCCACGCCGGTCATACTCACCTTCCGCGCGTTCGGAAGCTCCCTCGCGAGCAGGTCGGCCGCCGCGAGCGTCCTCGGTTGATCGGAGTCCCCGACTATCACCAGAGAAGGCGCCAGGACCTCCTCCAGTCGGTCCACGGCTGGCGGCTCGGGCGGCAGCTCTTCACCAAGCCCCGAGGCCTCGTTCTCGAGGGCGATCAGGTTCATCTCCCTGACCAGATCCCGGACGCCGGCCTCCACCTCTTCGGGACCCCGCCCGGGGCCGTCGACCCAGATCCGGACCTCGAGCTCCGATACCCGCCCGAGGTCCCCCGCCTCGTCGGCAGCTACCAGCTCATCCCACTGCTCCGGCGGGCCAAAATCCCCTTCGAACCCGCTCACGGCGGACCCTACCAGGACGAGCGCTCCCACCCTATCCGGGTGCCGGAGCGCGAAGTCCAGGACGGCCCCTCCCCCCATCGAGCAGCCCACCAGGTGCGCCCGCCCGACCCCAAGGGAGTCGAGCAAGCCCCGCAGGTCCTCGTGGTGGGAGAAGGGTCCTTCCACCATCGCCGTCTTCCCGAAGCCCCGCAGGTCGTAGCGGATCACCCGGTATCTGCCGGCGAAGGCTTCGACCTGGTCGCCCCACATCCTGCAGTCCGCGATCCCGGCGTGCACCAGGACCAGCGGCTCCCCTTCTCCCGCGATCTCGTAACTTATCTGCGCGCCGTTGACGTCGGCGGTTCCCGTTCTCCGAAGCATCTGTCTTCTCTCCCGTCAAATATTTACGTCTCCTGCGAACCTCGACGCGGAACTCGAAGGCATCCGGACGTGTTCCGAAGGTAGGAGGATCTCGCGGCTGTTCCAGCGATCTGATAGGACACGAGTTAGAGACGCATCGTCCCCGGATGGGCGTCCGGCAGTATAGGGCACCAGCGCCTGCGAAACCAGGGTCCTCGCGGTGCTAAGGAGGAGCGGGGGAAGGACCGGCGCGGCGGTTGGCGGGCTCCTAACACAAGGCCGATAGTTCTGCTGCGGCCCTTCGTTCGGGCACAGATGTTCGGCCGATCGGGGCAGGTAGGGCCGCCCGGCCCTTATCCGCGCCGTTCCACACGGGCTATCCTAATCCTCGCATGCCCTCGTCGCCGCCTCTACAACCAACCGCTCATACGGCCGCCGACCGGCGCAGGGTGGCCACCTCGTCCTCGCCGTAGCCGAGCTCGGCGAGTATAGCGTCGGTGTGCTCTCCGACCGCGGGGATAGGGGCCATGACCGGCTCTGTGCCGTCTATCGTCGCCGGTGGCAGGAGGGCGCTCAGGGGGCCGGCCGGGGATCCCACCTCTCTCCACCGGTTGCGGGCTTTCAGCTGCGGATGCTCGATAAAGTCCTGGACGGTCCTTAGCCGGGCGTTCGCGATCTGCGCCCCTTCGAGGCGGGTTATAGCCTCCTCGGCGGAGAGCCCTTCTAGGGTGTTCTCGATCTCCTGGTGCAGGGCGTCCCTGTTTGCGACGCGCTCGGAGTTGCTGTCGAAGCGTTCGTCCCTGGCCAGATCGGGCCTTCCGAGCACTACCTCGCAGAACCTTTCCCACTCCCTCTCGTTCTGGATACCGAGGAAGATGACTTCCTTATCCCCGCACTCGAAGGGGCCGTAGGGGGCGATGGCGGCGTGGCTCGCCCCGGTTCTCTGCGGTTCCCTGCCACCGTACAGGGTGAAATAGGCGGGGAAGCCCATCCACTCGCCCAGAGCCTCGAAGAGGGTGACCTCGATGGCGGCGCCCTCGCCGGTCTGATGGCGCCTCAGCAGCGCCACGAGTATGCCGGAGTAGGCGTACATGCCGCAGGCTATATCCGCGATGGAGATCCCGACCTTCGAGGGGGTCTCCTGGGTACCCGTGATCGAGACGAGCCCCGCCTCGCACTGCACCAGGAGATCGTAAGCCTTCTTGTCCCGGTACGGCCCGGAGGAGCCGTAACCGGAGACGTCGCAGACGATGAGCCCGGGATGCCTCTCGCGCAAGGCCTCGGCCCCGAAGCCGAGCCTCCCTGCCGCCCCGGGGGCGAGGTTCTGGACGAAGACGTCGGCCCGCTCGACGAGGCGGTTCAGCACCCCGCGGGCGCCCTCCTGCTTGAGGTCCAACGTCAGGGATTCCTTCGAGCGGTTGAGCCAGACAAAGTGGCTGGCGAGTCCCTTGACGGTAGTGTCGTAGGCGCGGGCGAAGTCCCCAACCTCGGGGCGTTCGACCTTTATCACCCGCGCCCCGAGGTCGGCGAGTTGGCGGGTGGCGAAGGGGGCGGCGACCGCCTGCTCCAGAGAGACGACCGTTATGCCTTCGAGCGGCAGCATCTTAGAAGGACCTCGGCATGCCGAGCACGTGCTCTCCCACATAGGAGAGGATGAGGTTGGTGGAGATGGGCGCCACCTTGAAGAGCCGGGTCTCGCGGAACTTGCGCTCGACGTCGTACTCGGCGTCGAAGCTGTAGCCGCCGAAGGTCTGCATCGCGGCGTTCGCGGCCTCCCAGGCGGCGTCGGCCGTCAGGAGCAGGGCCATGTTCGCCTCGGCGCCGCAGGGCTCGCCCCTCTCGAAAAGCTCGGCTGCCCGGAAGCGCATCAGGTCGGCGGCCTCGACGCTAACGTGCGCGCGGGCGAGGGGGAACTGGATGCCCTGGTTCTGCCCTATCGGGCGGCCGAAGACCGCGCGTTCTTTGGCGCGGCGGGTAGCGCGGTCCACGAACCACCGCCCGTTGCCGACGCACTCGGCGGCGATCAGGATGCGCTCGGCGTTCATCCCGTCGAGGATGTAACGAAAACCCCTACCCTCCTCGCCGATCAGGGCGCTCGCCGGGATGCGCAAATCCTCGAAGACGAGCTCGTTGGTCTCGTTGTTGATCATTACCCGCCGGGGCTTGACCGTGAGGCCGTTGCCGATGGCCTCGCGCAGATCGAAGATAAAGACAGAGAGCCCCTCGGATTTGCGCTTCACCTCGTCTAGCGGCGTCGTGCGGGCCAGCAGGATCATAAAGTCCGAGTGCTGGAC
The DNA here is from genome assembly GCA_016781725.1 of Rubrobacter sp. GTDB lineage: Bacteria > Actinomycetota > Rubrobacteria > Rubrobacterales > Rubrobacteraceae > Rubrobacter_D. Next base: position 5,055 of record JADDPU010000083.1, read on the forward strand.
GCGCGAGATGTAGATCTTGCGCCCGTTGATGAGGTAGTGGTCGCCGTCGGGGCTGCGCGTGGCGGTCGTCGTCAACTGCGTGGTGTCGGTACCGGCCTCGGGCTCCGTTACCCCGAAGGCCTGCAGCCTCAGCTCGCCGCTCGCTATCTTCGGCAGGTACTCCCTCTTCTGCTCCTCCGAGCCGTGACGGAGCAGGGTCCCCATCGTGTACACCTGCGCGTGGGCTGGCTGGGCGTTGCCCCCGGAGCGGTTGATCTCTTCGAGGATGACCGAGGCCTGCGAGAGGTTCATCCCCAACCCCCCGTACTCCTCAGGGATGAGGGCTGCGAGGTACCTCCTCTCGGACATGGCCCGGACGAACTCCTCCGGGTACTCCCTCTTCGCGTCGAGCTCGCGCCAGTAGGCGTCCGGGAACTCCGCGCACACCTCGCGGACCCGCCGGCGCAACTCCTCGTGCTGGTCGGGACGGCTCACTGTGAACCCGCCGGCAAGAGGTCTCGCACGCTCGCCTCCTCCTCGAGGCCCCAGATGCGGGCCAGGATCCTATCGACCTCAGACGCGGTGGCCCCGCCCCCGTAGGCCGCGAGCTTGCGCGCCTTGGCCTCTAGCTCCTCGCGGCTCAGGGTGTTTCCGGGGTCGCCTTTCGGCACCTCGACGCGGGAGGTGAACCGCTCCTCGTCCGCGGTCTCTATCTCGACGAGCCCGATCCAACGCCGCGGGTAGGCCGCGTCTACCTCGGGGTCTAAGACCATCTCGACTTTCTCGCTGAACCTGCGCAGCTCCGGGTCCCTCAGCGCCTCCTCGGTGAAGTCGTCGATCCCGGCGCTGCCGTTTTTGGCGATCGTGGCGAGCACGAAGCCCATGGAGAACTTTGACTGATGGATAGTACGCGGGTCGCTTACCGGCCCGAGCACGTCTATGGCCGCCGCGTGGACGCGGGCCCGGACGCGGGCGATGTCTTGCGCCCCGAGCCCGCGCTCTTCCATCCCCTGTAGCAGCGCGTCGGCGGCGGGGTGGGTGTGGCGGCAGGAGGCGTGGTACTTGAAGGAGGTCTCGAGCACGGCCCAACGCTCCCCGAGCCCATCGACGAGCTCGCCCGGGTCCGCCTCGGAGGACATGCCGGCTGCCATCCCCCTCTCCCCCTCCAGGATGCGTTCGGCGCCGGTGAAGCCATCGCGGGCGAGGTAGGCCGCAAGAAGGCCGTCCGAGGCGGCCTTGGCGGTGTGGAGCTGCTTCGAGTCGGCCGCGTCGTGCAAGAACTCCCAGAGCCCGGCCGCCTGGGTCCCGGCCGAACCGAGCGCGTGAAGCGTCGTCTCCTCGTCCGAACCGAGCAGGCGGGAGACGGCCGCCGCAGCAGCGAGCGTACCCGCGGTGCCGGTCGTGTGGAAGACCCTGTAGTGGGACCGGCCGAGGTAGCTTCCCACCCTCACCCCCGCCTCGTAGCCGGCGACCGAGGCGGTCAGAAACTCCCTTCCCGAGGCCCCAGTCTGCTGGGCCGCGGCGAGCGCGGCCGGGAAGACCACGGTCGCCGGGTGGAAGACGGAGGCGTTGTGCAGATCGTCCTGTTCGACGACGTGCGAGGCCGCACCGTTGACGAGCGCGGCGAAGAGCGGCGAGGTGCGCCGGCGCGAGATGAGGTCCTCGCTCGGCCCCCCCGACGGTCCCATCTCCCCCGCGAAACGCTCCAGAATGCGAACCGGCCGCTCGTCCCTGCCCGCCAGGGCTGAGCCTACCCAGTCCACGAAGAGCTCCTTGGTGCGCTCCACGGCCGCCTCGGGGAGGTCCTCGTAGCTGAGGCGCGCCAGAAATGCGGCCAGCTCGCGCGTCGTCGCGCTGCGGGTTATGGTGCTCACGTCGCGTCTCCCAAAGTCGGCCTGGCTATCTCGGGGGCGTGGCCCCTCTTGTAGACCATGAGGGTACGTTTAAAGGTTATGACCGTCGTGCCGTCCTGGTTGTAGCCGGTCGTCTTGACCGTCACGATCCCGATGTTGGGCCGCGACTTCGACTCCCTCTTCTCAAGCACCTCGGAGCTCGAGTAGATGGTGTCCCCCTCGAAGACCGGGGCCGGCAACCGCACCTCGTCCCAGCCCAAATTGGCGAAGACGTTCTGGGAGATGTCCGTCACGCTCTGCCCCGTAACCAGCGCCAGCGTGAAGGTCGAGTCGACCAGCGGCCTGCCGAACTCGGTCTGGGCGGCGTAGTTGTGGTCGAAGTGGACGGGGGCTGTGTTCTGGGAGAGCAGGGTGAACCAGATGTTGTCGGTAGTGGTTACCGTGCGCCCGAGCGGGTGCTCGTAGACGTCCCCAACCTCGAAGTCCTCGAAAAGCCTGCCCCTCCAGCCTTCCTTTACCGCCATAAGATCCCACCAACTCCTTTTCCCGGCCGCGAGAAGGGTTCGCCGCCGAATCTACGACAACCCCCGGGCGACTACGAAGATGCTACGCCCTGCTCTGCCCCGAGCGGCAGCGGCCGCGCCCCGAGCAGCCCGCGGAACGCCTCCAGGGAGTCGAGCAACTCCTCCGGACGGATACCCTTCGTGATAAAGACGATGCGCGGGCGGTGGTCCTCGTCGGGCCACCGGTCGAGGTGCTCGGGGGGGTGGATGGTGTGCTGGACGCCGTTCACGACGACCGGCCCCCTCTCGCCGACGTCGAGGAGCCCCTTGACGCGCAACACGTCCTCCCCCCTCACGTGGAGCAGCATGCTCAGCCAGATCCCGAACGCCGCCCAGTCCACCGGCCCACCGAACGTCAACGAGACGGAGTGGGTCTCGCCCACGTCGTGGGGCTCCCCGGCCGCCGGCCTCACCACGTGCGCAGGTCCTTCTCCCGGACGGAACAGCTCGTCGACGTCCGTCTCGCCGAAGGCCGCTTCGATGACGCGGGCCGACGGGTTTATCGCGCCGAGGCGGGAGAGGAGGCCCTCGACGAGGTGCGGTTCTGCCAGGTCCGTCTTGGTCACGATGACCTTGTCTGCCGCCGCGATCTGCTTGACCGACTCGGGGTTGCGGTCGAGGTGGAGGTCGCCGTTTATAGCATCGACCGTCGTCAGGACCAGGTCGACCGAGAAGTGGTGCTGCAAGACAGGGTCGGCGAAGACGGTGTGAAGTATAGGAGCGGGGTCGGCGAGGCCTGTCGTCTCGACGACGACGCGCTCCAGGCGCGGTATCTCCCCCCGCTGGTCCAGGTCCAGAAGCTCCAACAGGGACTCGACGAGGTCCTCCCTGGTAGTGCAGCAGACGCACCCGTTCCCCAGCAGGACCGCGCGCTCGTCGACCCGGCGCAGCAGGTGGTGGTCGAGCCCGACCTCACCGAACTCGTTGACGAGCACTGCCGTGTTGGACATGGAAGGGTCCGAGAGCACCCGGCCGAGCAGCGTCGTCTTGCCGCTGCCGAGAAAGCCGGTCACCACCGTCACCGGCCGCCTGGTCTTCCCCTCCACGGACCTACCCGTCGCCGTCCGCCGCGGCGACCAGCGTCTCCCGCAAGGCCGGGTCCAAGGGGTCGAGACTCCGGCCCGCGAGCTTCGCCGCCGCGGGCCAGAGGGAGCCGAGGTCCTGGACGAGCTCCGAGCGACCCTTGCGGTCGCGCAAAACGTACTTGCTCCCGCCCCAGTCGTCGAGCCTCAGGCCGTAGTGGCGCAGGATCTCGTTCGTCAGGGTGACCCGGTGGGCCCGGTCGCGTCGCCGGTCGCCCTGGAAGGCTACCGGGTCGGAGCCGGGCGCGGCAGCCCGCGCCCGGTCCTCGAGGTGCCTGTCGGTCCAGTGGACCTGGGCTACGAAATCCTGCCCGCAGAGCACGCACATAAGGAGGCTCTTAGGAAGGAGCGGTACCCGACTCGTCCGCGGAGACGGCAGTGCCCTGGCCCCCGCCGCCGGAGGAGCCGTCGGCCGCCGGGGTCTCGATGCCGTACATGTTGACGCCGGGGTCGTGGTTCGGCTGGGACCTCGGGTAGCGCTGGACGAAGTCGTCGGCGATCTCCTCCATCGTGGCCCAGCGGATGCCGTCGTGGCCGTTTATGTACTCGATCAGGCGCTCGAGCATCAAGAGCACCTGCGGCCGGCCCGAGACGTCCGGGTGGATAGTCAGGGCGTAGACCGCGTAGTCCATCTCCCGGTAGACCCAGTCGAACTCGTCGCGCCATATCTCCTCGAGGTGGCGCGGGTTGACGAAGCCGTGGCTGTTGGGCGAGCCCTTGATGAACATCATCGGCGGCAGGTCGTCGAGGTACCAGTTGCCCCCGATCTTGACGAGGTCTATCTCCTCGCCGCGCACCAGAGGCTGCATCCACTCGCTCGCCGTCTTTGAGTAGTCGATCTTGGTCCACGAGTCGCCCATCCGCGCGTAGTAGGGGGTGAAGTCGCGGTGCTGGAGGCTGTGGTCGTACTTGTAGCCGTACTCGAGCAGAAGCTCGTTGGTGGTGGCGGAGACCTCCCACCACGGCGCGACGTTGCCGACCGGCTTCCTGCCGGCCACCTTCTCGATCAGCTCGATCGACCTCTCCAGGACGTCCCTCTCCTGCTGCGGGGTCATCGCGACCGGGTTCTCGTGCGAGTAGCCGTGGCTCCCGACCTCGTGCCCCGCGTCCACCACCATCTTGGTCTGATCCGGGAACGTCTCTATCGAGTGCCCCGGGATAAACCACGTGGTCCGCAGATCATACTTCTCGAAGAGCTTGAGCAACCGCGGCGTCCCGACCTCACCGGAGAACATGCCCCGCGAGATGTCGTCAGGGGAGTCCTCACCACCGTAAGACCCGAGCCAGCCGGCGACCGCGTCGATGTCTATGCCTATCGAACAAAAGATCTCTTTGTCGGCCATGGAGCCCTCCTTCCCCTTTCTTTTCCCCTTTTGTCTGACCAAAACGATTGTACAGGAACCCCGCGCCCACGCTCAACCCAGGGC
>JADDPU010000083.1:10067-16571 GCA_016781725.1 Rubrobacter sp.
GGCTACCTCCCCGGCGCCCCTTCCCGCGCTTCTGGTAGGCGCCCCGCCTCGCGGTGCTATATGATTGTCAGACAAATTGGGGATGGTGAGAAGTAGGGCTTAAGGAGGAGTGGTGGGGCTTCCGCGGGTAACGGTTTTCTCTATGGGCGGGACCATCTCTTCGGTCGACTCCGGCGGCAAGGGAGTCGAGCCGACGCTGACCGGCGAGGCGCTCGTTTCGGACGTACCCGAGATAGAGCGGGTCGCCGAGGTATCGGCCTTCTCGTTCCGTCAGGCGGCATCGCCGGAGATAACGGTGCGGGATCTCGCCGAGCTTGCGGCGGAGATCTCCGGCCAGATCGACGGTGGCGCGGCCGGGGTGGTAGTCACGCAGGGCACCGACACCATAGAGGAGACCTCTTTTGTCCTGGACCGTCTGGTAGACCGCGAGGCGCCGGTCGTCGTCACGGGCGCGATGCGCAACCCGACGCTCCCCGGCGCCGACGGCCCGGCGAACCTCCTCGCGGCGATACAGGTTGCGGCCAGCGACGTCGCTAGAGGGCTCGGGACGGTGGTCGTCTTCAACGACGAGATCCACGCGGCCCGCTTCGTCCGCAAGACCCACACCTCGAACCCCGCCACCTTCCGCTCCGACCCGGTCGGCCCGGTAGGTTGGGTCTCCGAGCACCTCCCAAGGGTCGTCCTGCGGCCGACCGGAAAACACAAGCTGGCGCTTCCTACGGACGCGCGAGAGAGCCCCGTGGCGCTGTACCACGTCGCGCTCGGCGACGACGGGAGGCTCCTTCCCGAGATAGAAGCGAAGGGCTACGCGGGGCTCGTGGTAGAGGCAATGGGTGGCGGGCACGTACCCTCGGCCATAGTCGATACGCTGGAGGACCTCGCCTCACGGATGCCGGTAGTGCTCGCGTCCCGCACCGGCGGCGGGGAGGTCCTGCGCGCAACCTACGGGTTCGTCGGCTCCGAGACGGACCTGCTCGAGCGCGGCCTGATCTACGCAGGCCCCCTCGACGGCCGCAAGGCTCGGCTCCTCCTGACCCTGCTCCTGCAGTCAGGGGCCTCGAAAGAGGAGGTCGCGCACACGTTCGACACCTGGCTCGACGGTTGACGCCCGGCCGCACAAGCAAGAGAGACCGCGCCAGACTATTTGTTTGACAAATAAAAAGCCGGTGGACTATAGTGAGGGGGGCATTGGGAGCTGGTAGGGGAAGGTTCTTTGAGGTGGGACCGCACATGATCGTTGGGGCGTGGCATACGCCCTCTTCGACGAGGCGCGGCCGCGGGAGGCATGAGAAAGCATAGTAAGAGGTCCGTCAGGCTCGACGCGGCCGCCTCACTGGTGCCGGCTCTCCGACAACGACGAAAAAGGAGGTTGGGGTGCAGAGGGTGGTAGATCTCTCGCTAACCATGAAGGACAACATGCCGGCCCACAAGCTCTTCCAGAGCCCAGTCATCCTGCCGGCCCTGACGCACGAGCAGACAGAGGACTTCGGGCTCGGCACACCCGAGGACAAGATGACCTTCGCGACCAACTACCTCGGGATGCTCGACCACGTCGGGACCCACGTCGACGCCTTCTACCACACCAACCCGGACGGGGATACCGTGGACGAGATGCCTCTCGAGATGTTCTTCGGCAAGGCGGTGTGTTTCGACCTCACGCACATACCGGACCTCGGGGAGATCGGCGTCGAGGACCTCGAAGCGGCCGAGGAGAAGTGCGGCGTGAGGGTCGACGGCCACATAGTCCTTCTCAACACCGGGCTACACAAACGTCACTACCCGAACCCTGAAGTAGTGAGGAGCAACCCCGGCCTCACCGCCGAGGCCACCCACTGGCTCGCCGACCGTGGTTCCAAGGCCCACGGCGTCGAGGGGCCGTCCACGGACGTACCGAGCAACGACCTGTTTCCCAGCCACCGGGTCTGCCGCGACCGGGGCATCTTCCACTGGGAGTGGCTCGTCAACCTCGAAGAGCTCGTGGGCAAGGGCGAGTTCACCTTCTACGGGGCGCCGCTCCTCATAAAGGGCGGCAGCGGCTCGCCCGTCCGGGCCTTCGCCGTCCTCGAAGAGTAGTCCGCCGGAACCGCCCCGTGACCGGTCACGACGCCTACGTCAGCGCGAGGGAGATAAGGGACCGAATCCTGCGCAAAGAGACCTCGGCGACCGAAGTCATGTCCGAGACCCTCTCCCGGATAGAGTCACTCGAGCCCATCCTAAACGCCTTCGTCACCCTGATGCCGGATCAGGCAATGGAGGCCGCCGGAGACGCCGACCGGTTACTGGCCGAGGGACGGGAGCCGGGGGCGCTCCACGGCGTCCCGGTCTCGGTCAAGGACCTCATCAACGTGGGAGGGGTCAGGACGACGTTCGGCTCCCTCACCATGGCGGACAACGTCGTCCGGGACGACGCGCCGTCGGTGGAGCGGGCCCGCGCCGCCGGGGCGTGCATTATCGGGAAGACCACCACTACCGAGTTCGGGTGCAAAGCTGGCGGCGGAGACAGCCCGCTCTCGGGCATAACGCGCAACGCCTGGGACCCGTCCAAGACCACCGGGGGCTCCAGCGCCGGGGCGGCCACCTCGGTGGCCGCCGGGGTAACGCCCTTCGCGCTCGGAACAGACGGCGGCGGCTCCATCCGCATACCGGCCTCGCTGTGCGGCGTCTTCGGCATAAAGGCCCAGTACGGGCGCGTGCCGGTCTTTCCGACGAGTGCCACCCCGACCCTCGGGCACGTGGGTCCGATCTCGCGTACGGTGCGGGACGCCGCGCTGTTGCTGGGCGTGGTCTCCGGCTTCGACGCCCGTGACCCGGCGAGCGTCTCCGAACTCGTCCCGGATTACCTCGCTGCCTGCGAGGCGCCGGTCGACGGGATGCGCGTCGCCTGGAGCCCCACGCTCGGCTACGCGAGGCCCACATCCGAGGTGCTAGAGATTACGGAGGGAGCCGTCCGTGTCCTCGAGGCCCTGGGCTGTTCGGTCGAGCTCGTCGAAGAGGTGATGGACGACCCGGTCGAGCTGTGGAACGCCGAGTTCTACGCGGGAGCCGGTACCAGGCTCAAGGGAGCGTTGCGAGATTCGCGCGAGCTCCTCGACCCCGCGGTGGCGGAGATACTGGAAGGCGCCCTCGAAGGGACCATCACCGATTACTACGAAAAGGTCTTCGCGAGATACGAGTTGCGGGAGAACGTGCGCCGGTTCTTCGAGCGGTACGATTTGCTCGTCACGCCGACCCTGCCGGTTGCGGCGTTCGGGGCCGGGGTGAACGTCCCGCCGGAGCTGCCGGATCGCAACCTCGTCTCGTGGGTCTACTACACCTACCCCTTCAACCTGACCGGCAACCCCGCAGCGTCGATCCCCTGCGGCTTCACCGCGGACGGTCTGCCCGTGGGATTGCAGGTGGTCGCGGGGACGAACCACGAGGCGGACCTGCTCAGCCTGAGCGCGGCCTTCGAGTCGGCGAGGCCCTGGGCGAACAGCTACCCCGAACTGCCGATCTAGGGGACGTTACGTTATGGTAGTGAGAAGGGAGAACGAAGATGACAACCGGGTCGTTGAACATAGACCGGGCCAGGAGCGCCGGGCGCATCGAACACGACATAGAGACCCTCGCCGGGCCCGACTACACGCGCTCGGAGGAGGCGATCCGGCGTTACGCCTACACGCCAGAGTACCGCAACACCCTCGACTACTTTATAGGGGAGCTCGAGGCCCTCGGTTTCGAGCACTACGAGGACCCTGTCGGCACGCTCGTCGCCCGCAACCGCCCGAGGGGAGAGAAGGTCTTCGGGGTCGGCTCTCACTGCGACTCGAACCGCAACGGCGGCAAGTACGACGGCACGATGGGCGTCGTCGCGGCCCTCGAGGTCTGCCGGCTGAACGAGGAGCTCGGGCTGGACCTCCCGCTCCAGCTCGTCTCCTTTCTGGAGGAGGAGGGCTCGGGGTTCGGGCAGATGCTCCTCGGCAGCCGCATCATCGCGCAGAGGGTGACCGAGGAGGAGCTACGTGAGGGGTTCCGCGCGATCGACGACGGCCGCAGCTTCTGGGAGCACGCCGAAGAGGCCGGCTACGACCCGGGGCGGTGGCAGGAGGCGGTCCACACCATCGACGACCTGATCGGCTGGATCGAGCTGCACATCGAGCAGGCCCGCGTCCTCCAGGACACGGACAAGCGTCTCGGGATCGTCAACGCGATAGCCGGCTACGTCCACGCCGACATCACCGTGCACGGCCGCAGCGACCACGCCGGGGCGACGCCGATGGGCTTCCGCCAGGACGCCGGCCTCGTCGCTGCCGAGTGCATGCTCGAGCTCGAGCGGCTCGCGCGCGAGGCGGGGAGGGGCACGGTAGGGACGGTCGGCGAGATGGAGCTGCGGCCTAACCTCATCAACGCCGTCCCGGGAGAGGCGCAGTTCTCGCTCGATATTAGGGGCGTGGACGAGGAGGGCTTCCGCGGCGTCGCCCGCGACATCGCCGCGTTCGCGAAAGAGGCAGCCGAGCGGCGCGGCATGACCGCCGACTACGTCCAGCGCCAGACCCTGTCGGCGACACCGCTCGACGAACGCGTGGTGGGCGCCCTCGAGAAGGCCGCCGAGGCGAGCGGGGAGGCGTACGTGGCGATGCACTCGGGGGCGGCCCACGACACCATGAGCATCGCCGATAGGGTCCCGAGCGCGATGGTCTTCGTCCCCTGCAAGGACGGCATAAGCCACTCGCCGGAGGAGGACGCAGACCCGGCCGACGCCGCCCTCGGGGCCGAGGTCATGCTCAACGCCATAAGAGAGCTCGTCGCGGGTAAGAGTTAGCAGCAAGGTTCTCGAGTTCAGAGAGGAGAGAAGATGTCCGTGCTGATAAAGGGCGGCCGCATCGTCACCGCCGCCGACGACTACGTAGGGGACATATTCATCGAGGACGGCAAGGTCTCGCTCATCGGGGGCTCGCTCGACGTGCGGGCCGACAAGGAGATCGACGCCGGCGGCAAGTACGTCATCCCCGGCGCCATAGACCCCCACACCCATATGGAGATGCCCTTCGGCGGGACCGTCTCCTGCGACGACTTCACCTCGGGGACGACCTCGGCGGCCTTCGGCGGCACGACGGCGATCGTCGACTTCTGCCTGCAGGAGCCGGGCCAGAGCCTCCCCGATGCGCTCGCCACCTGGCACGAGAAGATAGAGCGCGCAAAGCCCCTCGTCGACGTCGGCTTCCACCTCGCCGTCACCGACCTCAAAGAGGGCGGGACGCTCGAGGATCTGGCCAGGGCGCCGGACGAAGGGGTGACCAGCTACAAGCTCTTCATGGCGTACAAGGGCGCGATCATGGTCGACGACGAGACGCTCTTCAGGACCATGCAGGTCGCCTCGGAGACGGGGGCCCTGATCATGGTCCACGCCGAGAACGGCGACGCGATCGACGTGCTCGTCAAAGAGGCGCTCGCCGAAGGGAAGACCGAGCCCAAGTGGCACGCGGCGACGCGACCGCCGATCACCGAGGGCGAGGCGACGAACCGGGCGATCCAGCTCGCCCGCGTGGCCGGGGCGCCGCTCTACGTGGTGCACGTCTCCTGCGACGAGGCCGTGCAGCCGATCGCCCGCGCCCGCACGAGCGACTGGCAGGCCTGGGGCGAGACCTGCACCCAGTACCTGTTCATCGACGAGACGGCCCTGGATCAGCCCGACTTCGAAGGGGCCAAGTACGTCTACACGCCGCCGCCGCGCCCGAAACAGAACCAGGAGATCCTGTGGCACGCGCTCGCCACCGACGTCCTCTCGGTAGTCTCGACCGACCACTGCCCCTTCAACTGGGACGGCCAGAAGACCTTGGGCAAGGACGACTTCTCGAAGATCCCAAACGGCGGGCCCGGGATCGAGAACCGCCTCCACATGCTCCACCACTTCGGCGTGCGGGAGGGCCGCCTCTCGCTGAGGAGGTTCGTCGAGCTCGTCTCGACCAACCCGGCGCGGTTCTTCGGGCTCTACCCGAGGAAAGGGACTATAGCCGTCGGGAGCGACGCCGACATCGTCGTCTTCGACCCGGAGAAGCGGCACACGATCTCCGCCCAGACGCACCACTCGAACATCGACTACAACCTCTACGAGGGGACCGAGGTCGTCGGGGCCCCCGACGTCGTGCTCGTCAGGGGACAGGTCGTAGTGGAGAACGACGAGCTCGTCGGCGAGCCCGGCACCGGCCAGTTCGTGAAGCGGGCCCGCTTCGGGGAGGAGCTGCGATGAGCGACGATACCAGGGAGGTCTACGAGCGCGCCCGCCTCGGCCAGAGCGTGACGCTCGGTTCGCGCCCGGCTGTCTTGGTCGTCGACTTCAGCCGCGGCTTCACCGACCCGCGCTCGACCATGGGCTCGGACCTTACCCGCGAGGTGGAGGCGACGACCCGCCTTCTCAATGCCGCCCGCGAGAAGGGGGTGCCGGTCATCTTCACCACCATCGGCTTCGAGGCGAACCTCAAAGACGGCTCTCTCTGGCTCCAGAAGGCGCCGGCCCTCGCCGAG
>JADDPU010000213.1 GCA_016781725.1 Rubrobacter sp.
CCCCGTGCTCTCGTCGTCGGGCGAGCGGTCCTGCGTCGGCTCGTCGCGGGTGGTCTCTCTGGGAGCGAGGCGCTCCTCGAGGACGTCCCGGATCTCCCGGAGCGCCGCGGCCTGCTCCTCGCACGCCCTCTCCAGCGTCTCCGTGAGGCGCTCGTTCTGCTCCTCGAGCCTTCCCACCGCTTTCTTGAGCTTCTTCAGGGCCTTGTCCGTCGTCTTCTTGGCCATCCTCGCCTCTCGTCCTGGGCAGGTGTATTGGTACGGCGCGGTCGGGGTGCCCGGGCTACAGCCTCGGCTACAACACCGTGGGGAGGTAGCCGGGGCGTGACCGCTCGTAGGCTTCTAGCTCGTCCTCGTGGGTGAGCGTGAGGCTTATGTCGTCGAGGCCCTCCATGAGGCGCTGGCGGGTGAAGTCGTCCATCTCGAACGTCTCCCTGACGTCAGGGCCGGTGACGGTGCGCTCGGTGAGCTCGACCGTGATCACGGTCTCAGGGTCCTCCCGCACGGCGTCGAGGAGCCTCTGCACCGCCTCTTCGGGCAGCTCTATCGCAAGGAGCCCTATCTTGGCGCAGTTGTTCTTGAAGATGTCGGCGAAGGAGGGGGCTATGACCGCCCCGAACCCGTAGTCCTGGATGGCCCAGGGCGCGTGCTCGCGGCTCGAGCCGCTCCCGAAGTTGTGTCCCGCAATGAGGACTACCGCGCCCTCGTGCTCCTGCTTGTTCATGACGAACTCGGGGTCCTCGCGCCACTGGGAGAAGAGGAACCGGCCAAAACCGGTGCGCTCGATGCGCTTGAGGGCGTCGCTCGGCACGATCTGGTCGGTGTCCACGTCGTCCCAACCCAAGGGCAACGCCTTCCCCGAGACCCTCTGCACCGGCTCCACTAGAGCGCCTCCATGGGCACGCCGAGCTCGGACGGCGAGGCGAAGCGCCCCATGACCGCCGTGGCGGCCGCCACCGCGGGGCTGACGAGGTGGGTCCTGCCGCCCCTGCCCTGGCGCCCCTCGAAGTTGCGGTTCGAGGTCGAGGCGCACCGCTCGCCGGGCTGCAGGATATCGGGGTTCATGCCGAGGCACATCGAGCAGCCGGCGTTGCGCCAGTCGAAGCCGGCCTCCGTGAAGACCTCGGCCAACCCTTCCTCCTCGGCCTGCTTTTTCACCCGCATCGAGCCTGGCACGACCATCGCCCTGATGCCCTCCTTGACCTTGTGACCCTCGAGCACGCGGGCGGCGGCGCGCAGGTCCTCGATGCGGGAGTTGGTGCAAGACCCCAGAAAGACGGTGTCAACCTCTATCTCCCGGATCGGGGTTCCAGGTTTGAGATCCATGTACTTGAGCGCCCGCTGGTGGCCTTCGTTGGTCGGCTCGGGGACCTCGCCGTCGAGCGGGACTGTCTGCGCGGGGGTAGTCCCCCACGAGACGTAGGGCACGAGGTCTTCGGCCTGGATCACGACCTCCTTGTCGAACTCGGCGCCATCGTCGGTGCGGAGGCTCTTCCACTCCTCGACGGCCCGGTCCCAGTCCTCGCCCTTGGGGGCGTGCGGCCTGCCCTCGAGGTACTCGAAGGTGGTCTCGTCCGGGGCTATGAGGCCGGCCCTGGCCCCACCCTCTATGGACATGTTGCAGACGGTCATCCGTCCCTCCATCGTGAGGGACCGGACGGCCTCGCCCCTGTACTCGATCACGTGCCCGACCCCGCCGTTGGTCCCTATGCGGTGCAGGATGCCGAGCATCAGATCCTTGGCCGTCACGTCGACCGGGAGCTCGCCCTCGACGGTCACCGCCATGGTCTTCGGCCGCCGCTGCGGGAGCGTCTGGGTAGCGAGGACGTGCTCGACCTCTGAGGTGCCGATGCCGAACGCCAGCGCCCCGAAGGCGCCGTGGGTGGCGGTGTGGGAGTCGCCGCAGACGATCACGAGCCCAGGCTGCGTCAGCCCCATCTCGGGGCCTATGACGTGCACGATGCCCTGCCCGATCGCGCCCCACTCGTTGAGCTCGATGCCGAACTCCTCGCAGTTCTTCTTGAGCGCCTCCATCTGCTTGGCCGAGACCTCGTCCCGGATAGGCAGCCCGATCTCTGTCGTGGGGACGTTGTGGTCCATCGTCGCGAGCGTCAGGTCGGGGCGGCGGACCTTGCGTCCGGCGAGCCTGAGGCCCTCGAACGCCTGCGGGCTCGTGACCTCGTGGACGAGGTGCAGGTCCACGTAGAGCAGGTCGGGCTCCCCCTCCGCGCTCCTCACCACGTGCTTCTCCCATACCTTCTCTACCAGCGTCTTCGGCTTACCCATGAGCATCCTTCCCGTCGTCCGAGTTCTCGTGGCCCTTGCGACTATTGTAGACCGCGAACCTGTAATTTTTGTATCTACACTCAACCTCTTCGAAGCCGGCCTCCCCCAGCCAGCCGAGCTGCGCCCCGAGCGTCGCGTTTCTATCGGCCCTCATGCGGGCGAGCGCGGCGTCGAGGTCGCCCCTGGAGACGCCGGCCTCGCGCACCCGCCGGAGCCACCAATCCTGGTAGCGGCCCTCTTCCTCCGGCGTCTCTCCCTGGACTTGATCCGCGTTGACGAAGAGGCCGCCGACCGCAAGCGCATCGTGCACCTTCTCGAAGAGCTCCCTCTTGTCGCCGTGCGTCAGGTGGTGGATGGAGAGCGCCGAGACGACGAGGTCGTACTCCCGTGGCCCACCCGGTAACGGCTTGCGCGCGTAATCCATGTTGCGAAACTCGAAGCGCCCCGGCTCCCCCGAAAGCCGCCGTCGCGCCACCCGCAGCATCTCCACCGAGAGGTCCACGAGCGTCACGCGGGAGCGCGGGAGCCTCTCGGCGACCATCGCCCCGAGAAGCCCGGTGCCGGCCCCGAGATCCAGGACCCTTATGGGCTCGCCCGGCCCGAACGGCAAGCTATCTAGCACGGCCCCGTAGAAGCCGTCGAAGCCAGGCACGAGTTGCCGCCGGGCCCTGTCGTAGTTCCCGGCCGCGGCATCGAAGACCGTACCGACGGTCACGCGGCCCTCCGCGCGTCGATGTTGAGCCGGACGTAGTCGAGAAGGGGCGAACCGTCCTCAGCCGTGATCTCCTGCGCCACCGCCAGGGCGAAAGGCCCGCGCTCTCCCTCGGGCAACCTCTCCAGATGCCCCCCGAGCACGACCGTCGCGAGGAAGCGGGCCAACTCTTCTACCGACCCGAACGTGGCCGCCTCGTCGTGCAACCAGGTTCGGACCTCCTCGAAACCGGCCGCCTCCAGACGCTCCCTGGTCGTCCGCGGGTCCGCGTAGTTCTTGTCGTCCTGCCAGCCCTCGAAGTACCCTCGAAAGCGCTCCCTCTCCATCACCACCCGTGTCGCCCTCGTCGCGCGCGCGATGTTGCCCTCGCCCCCACACTGGGCCACGAGCCGCCCGCCTGGCCTGAGGGCCCCGGCGAGCCGCGCGAAGAGGCGATCGTGGTCTTTGATCCAGTGAAAGGTGGCGGTCGAGAAGACGAGGTCCACCGGCTCTTCAACCTCCAGCGAGAGAAGGTCCTGCCGCTCGACCCGCACCCGCGGCTCCCCCGCGAAACGCCTGCGCGCCGCCTCCACCATGGCCTCAGAAGCGTCCACCGCCAGCACCGTACCCCCGGGCAACCGCTCCAACAACAACTCCGTCACCCTTCCCGTCCCGCACCCAGCGTCGAGCGCCGCCTCGTCTCCCCTAAGATCCACCCGCTCCAGGACCGCAGCCCCCCACCGCGTCTGCGGAGACGAGAGCTCCTCGTACCCCGCCGCATCCCATTCGCGCGCCAAGATCCTACTCCCCTTGCTTTGTCTCAATATATGAGACACAATAGCCGTTATATGGACAGTATAGAAGGTATCTCCATGGTGGGCAAGAGCGGGGTAGGGGTGTTGGACAAGTCGGTTGCGGTCCTGTCCTTTTTGGCGGAGGGCGGTCCGGCGAGTCTGGCTGAGGTGGTCCTAGGGACGGGGCTGCCGCGTCCGACGGCGCACCGGCTGTTGTCGGCGCTCGAGGCCCACCATCTCGTGGCGCGGCGCGAGGGGCGGTACGCTTTAGGGCTCAGGTTGTTGGGGTGGGGGAATCGGGCGGCGGGGGTCGGGCTGGTGGAGCGGGCGCGGCCCGTGCTCGAGTGGTTGCGGGACGAGAGCGGGGAGAGCACCCAGATCTACGTCCGCGAGGGCGAGCACCGGGTGTGCGTGGCGTCGGTGGAGCGGACGATCGGGCTCAGGGACACGGTGCCGGTTGGGGCTGTGCTTCCGCTGGCGCGCGGGTCGGCGGGGAAGGTTCTCTTGGCGTGGGCGGCCGGCGGGGTCGATGAGAGGCCGGAGGCGGCCGAGCTGCGCGGTATCAGGGTCAGGGGTTGGGCCGAGAGCGTGGCCGAGCGGGAGGCCGGGGTGGCGAGCGTGAGCGCCCCGGTGTTGGGTCCTGACGGGAGCTTGAGGGCCGCGGTGAGCGCGAGCGGCCCGATCTCGCGCCTCGGAGAGCGCCCCGGCGAACGGCTGGCCGATCTGGTGGTCGAGGCGGCGCGCAAGATAGAGGGCTCGTCGGGTCCTTAGTTTCGTAGCTTCGCCGGTGGCTTCGTGCGCGGTGAACTCGCTGGCGACGACACATTCTCTGCCACCTAGAGAGCAGCCTGTGCAGCGTGTCTCTGTATAGCGAGATCCTTTACGACAGGCGGCGGCTGTACAGCTTTCGTAGCCCCGGCTC
>JADDPU010000112.1 GCA_016781725.1 Rubrobacter sp.
AGGACGTCCGGTCGCGCAAGCGGCCGAAACCCACCGTCTGGCACAAGGGCGGCCGCCTATGTACCTTCCCCGTTCGTGATGCCTGAGGGCTGAAACCTGACGTCTACAAGAGCTTCAGCTTCGCCGTGGCGTCCCTGAGGTCGTCGAGGAAGGCGTCCATCTCGCGGATGCGCCGGCGGGCGAGGTCTTTGCTGCTCTGCAGGACGAGGAGGTCGGGGACCTTCTGCCGCAGGCTCTCCGCGTGCCAGAGGGCCGCTCTTATGTCGGGCACGTCCTCCTCGCTGCCTACCATGGCGAGCATGCGGGAGAGCCCTATGGCGCCCAGGTAGTCGAGGGCGACGGCGTCCTTCAGGAGGACCGACTCGACAGCGGCCCCCGGCGGCGCGCCCGGCGGGTGGCGCTCGATGGCCTCGATGACGGCCTGGCTGGCCTGCGAGGGGAAGTCAAGGTCTTGCAGGATGCGCCGCGCCACCACCGCAGAGCGCTTCGCGTGGTCTGAAGGCTCCCGCAGGGCGTAGGCCTTGTAGAGCCCGATGTCGTGCAGGAGGGCGGCGATGCGCAGTATCTCCGCGTCGTAGGAGACGCCCTCCGAGCGCGCGAGGTCCTCGGCCAGGGCGTGCACCCGGAGGCAGTGGGCGTAACCGTACACCGGGTGCTTCCCCACCCTGGCGACGAGTGCCTCTATCTCCTCCACCGGCGGCTTCATCGAAAGGAGAGTCTAGCGAATAGGCTGCTCGCACGCGAGGGGGCCGCGCTTAGCGCGCGGTCCCCTCGTTGAGATTCTTTTCGTTCTAGGCGGTGGCGGGGCCCGCTCCCCTCTCCACCGCCGTGAGGGGTCTTGCGACGCTCTCCAGGGATTGTCCCTCCGCCTTCACGCCGAGGAAGATCTCGACGATCGCCGCGAAGATCATCAGCGCGGCGCTCAGGAGGTAGGCGATAAACATATCCCCGCGGTTGCCGCCCTCGATCAGGGCGCCGAAGATCGCCGCGGTCGGCGGCGCCAGCGCCCGTGCTGAGCGCGTGTCCCCTCTTGCGGCTACGCTCGAGACGAAACGCGTGAGAAGCGCGTCGCGCCGGCGGGCTCAAGCGTGCCGAAAACCTCCGGATGGAGGAGGCGGGCCAGGATCTCCACCCCATCGACCAACCTCGGCGCGGGCCGGGAGAAGTGCGAGTTGGCGTCGACGGCCCACACGCGCCCGCCTCTGACCGCCGAGAGATCAGACCATCCTGGGAGTTCGGTAAGGGAGTTTGCCTCCCGCGCGGCCCGCCCCGCGTCGAAACCGCAAGGCATGAGGACGAGCACGTCCGGGTCGGCCTCGAAGACCGCTCCCCAGTCGAGCCGCTCCGAGCGCCCCCCGGGTTCGGCG
This sequence comes from Rubrobacter sp., assembly GCA_016781725.1. Classification (GTDB taxonomy): domain Bacteria; phylum Actinomycetota; class Rubrobacteria; order Rubrobacterales; family Rubrobacteraceae; genus Rubrobacter_D. The sequence goes on from JADDPU010000112.1 coordinate 1,368, forward strand.
AAGAGCTCCTCCCCGCCGGCGAGCCTGACCATCTCGGGGACCCAGTGGCCGGCGGAGAACGGCGGGTCGAGCCACTCGATGCACCCGACGCGCGGACGGGGGTATTCGGCGACGGACCGCTCCGCGAGGACGAGCCGCTCCTCGAGGACGGCCACCTTCGCGCGGGCCTCGTCCCCACGTCCGAGGGCCTCGCCGACCCTGACGGCGTCGTCGAGGACCTCGCCGAGCGAGGCGGGGTTGAGCGAGAGGAGTTCGGGTTTTTTCCTCAGCCCGGCTACCGCTCTCTCGACCAGGTTGGTGGAGACGGCGCAGACGTCGCACAGGCCCTGGGTGAGGACAAGGTCGGGGGCGAGCTCTTCGAGGAGGGCCGCGTCGAGGGCGTAGATGGAGCCGTCGTCGCTCAGGAGGAGTTCGCCGATGGCGGCGTCTATCCCGGCGCTCGTCATGGAGTGGCCCTCGATCCTGCTCTTCGTGAGCTTGGGGAGCCTCTCGACGCCGGGCGGGTGGTCGCACTCGTGGGTCACCCCGACGAGGGCGTCTGTGGCGCCGGCGAAGTGGACCATTTCGGTAGCGCTCGGGAGCAGGGAGGCTACGCGCAAGCGGTGCCCCTAACGCAGCTTGCGGAGGTCGCGCAGCAGGGCGGCCTGGCCGACGTCGTCAGTGGTCAGCATCCCGACCAGGTTGCCGTCCTTGACGACGGGCAGGGCCCGGAGGCCGCTCTCCTGCAGGACGCGGTAGCCGTCGGCGAAGAGGTCCGCGTCGGGAGAGATGGTCGGGAACTCCGTCTTCATCAGGTCGCGAACGCTCGAGTAGCGGTCCGGGGAGTGGGCTGCGGCCATGATCTCGTTGCGGGTGATGATGCCGACGAGGTTGCCCTCCTCGTCGATTACCGGGAAGTCCTCCTGGTAGCCGTGGATCACCGAGTCGAGGATCTGGCCGAAGGTATGGTAGGGGGTCACGGTCTCCATGCGGCGCTTGGTGCCCATGACGTCGGCGACGGCGAGCCCGCGCATCTGCTCCCTCTGGCGCACCATCTGGCTCTCCCCGCTCGCGCCGAGAAAGACGAAGAAGCCTACCAGGGCGAGCAGGAAGTTGTTGCTCAGAAAGCCGAACACTATAAACAGGATCGCGAAGCTCTGCCCGACGGTCGAGGAGATCTCCGTGGCCCGCACGGGGCCGAGACGCGTGGCGAGCAGGCCGCGCAAGACCCTGCCTCCGTCCATGGGGAAGGCCGGGATCATGTTGAAGACCACGAGCGCCACGTTGATGAGGCCGAGGTAGGCGAAGACCTGCCCTACCGAGTCTACCCCCGAGATTATGTTCGCCGGGACGAACAGGCTCCCGCCGAAAAGGAGCGCCAGCCCGAAGAAGATCGGGGCGAGCACTACGTTAACCAGCGGCCCCGCGACGGCGACCTTGACCTCGTCTATGGGCCTCTCGGGCAAGGTCTTCAGGCGGGCGAGCCCGCCGATAGGCAAGAGCGTTATGTCCTGCACCTCGCTGCCAAGGCGCTGGGCCACTAGCGAGTGCCCGTACTCGTGCAACAGCACGCAGATGAACAGCGCTACCACGATGCCGATGGTCACCAGCGCGCTCGCGGCGCTGCCCGAGTCCCTGAAACCGACGTAGCCGAAGAACGCCAGGAGCAAGAAGAAGCTCCAGTGAACCTTCACGTCTATACCGAAAGCGCGACCTATCTTGAAAGATCCACCCACGAGCAGAGTTTAACCCACCCTCGCGCGGGAGATGTGATCCCGCAGACTGCTCCCCCTGCTAGAATCGAGGGGTGGAGGAGCGAATCCAGAGCTACCGGCGGGTCACGGCCGAAGACCTCGCGGCCGTCGCCAGGACCCTGCAAGAGGCCGAGACCATCGGCCTCGACATCGAGACCACGGCCCTCTCCCCGCGCGACGGCAAACTCCGCCTCCTGCAGCTTGCCACCCCGGACGAGACGTTCGTGATCGACGTCTTCGAGGCGCGCGACCTCTCGCCGCTCAAGGAGGTTCTGGAGGACGGCCCGGTCAAGGCTGCTCACAACGGGAAGTTCGATTACCAGTTCCTTCGCGCCCTGCACGGCATCTCGCTCTCTCCGGTCTTCGACACCATGCTCGCCGCGCAGGTCCTCGACGGCGGGAACTACTCGGCGTCCTACTCACTCGAGGCTGTGGCCGAGCGCTACCTCGACGAGCCGCTGGACAAGTCCGAGCAGAGGAGCGACTGGTCGGGCGAGCTCAGCGATCGGCAGCTCGAGTACGCGGCGCGCGACGCGGCCGTGCTGCTCCCCTTGCGCGAGCGGCTGGCCGAGGCGATCGCGGCCGAGGAGCTGGGCCCGGTCTCGAAGATAGAGTTCGCGGCGGTCTCCGCGCTGGCGGAGATGGAGCTCGCGGGGATCAAGCTCGACCTCGCGAGGTGGAGGGAGCTCGAGAAGACCGTGCGCGAGCGCCGCGACAGGGCGGCTCTGGAGCTAGAGGCGCACTTCCCCGAGCCCGAGGGCGTGCTGCCGCTCGAGGGCCTGGGGCCGCGGCTCAACCTCAACAGCCCGCAGCAGATCACCGACGCCTTCAGGTCTCTAGGGATCGACCTTCCCGACACCAAGGTCTGGACGCTCCTCAAGGTGGACCACCCGGCCGCCAAGGCCCTCCTCCACTACCGCGAGCTGCAGAAGAAGCTCGGGACCTACCTCGAGACCTACCCGAAGTTCATCCACCCCAAGACCGGACGCATCCACGCGAATTTCTTGCAGTGCCGCGTCCCGACGGGAAGGCTTGCTTGCGTCGCCCGAGGGACGCTCGTGGAGGTTGCGAGGGACCAGTCCAAAGACTTTGCGGGTGTGCCCATAGAGAGGATCAAGGCCGGCGACCTGGCGTATACCTACGACGAGAACAGGCGACTAACCCTCCGCAGGGTGTTGTGGGCCGGTAAGACGGGCCGCAAGGAAGTATTGGGCGTCAGATGGCGCTCGGGTAGCCACAAACGCCAAGGCGTGCTCGAAGTAACGCCGGACCACGAGATCAGGCTGTCGAGCGGCGAGTACGTCAGGGCGGAGAACCTGAGGCCTGGAGACCGGGTGCTGGCGCTCGGCAGGGATACAAGCGGCTGGGGATACGCCAGGATCTACGCCACGGGCTACCCCGGGCCCATGAGAGAGCACAGGTTCGTCTTCGAGGCCATCAACGGGTACTTGCCCGAGCACGTACACCACGTGGACGAGAACAAACTCAACAACCTACCGGAGAACCTCTCGGGCATGACCAACTCCGAGCACGTGGGGCACCACGTCAACGGCAGGATGGACGAGGCCGAACGCGCCCGGCTCACCGAGATAGCGAGGGAGAGCTGGGCCAGGAACCGCGACCGAAGGCTGCGCTCCCTGAAGCGGGGTGAGGAGTCC
>JADDPU010000010.1 GCA_016781725.1 Rubrobacter sp.
GGGACGAGACCCGCTCGTCTGGTGCTAGAGGGCTCTATTCACCCGAGTGTGTGGAAGGGGTTCTCTGAAGTGGTTTGTGGAAGATGGTCGGCGGGCGCCAATGTTCTGACCCGAGGGTCCAAGCTCAGGAGGCACGCAGCGCCAGGTGCACCACGTGCCCGACCGAGACCAGGCCTAAGGCCAAGAAGAGCAAGATCATCCGCCTCCTTTCGGGAGTGGTTTCCCGCAACAGCGCCGCCCCCAGTGCCGCAGCGATCCCCACCTCCGAAGTCGTAGCGCACAAGTCCACGAAGCCTACCCCCTCTACCTCCCCAACCCCCGGCCCGAACAAAGGGATCCCCACCGTCCGCGTCAGCAGGTACAGCCCCACGATCGCGAGGTTGCCCGCGATGCCGAGGAGCAAGACTATCCGGGTGGGCCGGGCCAGTACGAGTGGGGCGTAGAGTACCTGGGCTGCGGCGGCCACAAGGAAGAATGCCCCGTAGCCCCACCACTCTCCGAAGTGTTCTGGCGTCACCCACAGGTGGATCAGCGCGGCCAGGAGCGAGAGGGCCGCCGCTGCGTAAAGGGTACGCCCACGACCCGTCGCCCCGATACCTCCGGCCGCGATCGATCTCACTCGCACTTCTGCAGGGGAGAGCGGTGTGCCGGCTACGCGCTAGCCGAGCGCCCCGACTGTCCCGACTCTCTCGGCGCCGCGAGGGCCACCGCGAGGCCTAATGCCCCCAAAGCCAAGTGCAACAGGTCATCGAAGATGGTGTAGCCGTTGGGGATCAGCCCGAACAGCGTTGGCACAAAGAAGCCGAGGATGCCGACCACGAGATATATAACCCCAAGGGCCAAGACTATGCTGCGGGCTGTGGACAGGTCCACTCGGCTGAAGCCCACGTAGGCCAGAAGGCCGCCCGTGGCCAGGTGCACGATGTCCTCGACTATGTCGACGTTGAGGATGCCCAACCACACCTGATCGCCAAGCACCAACCCCACTATGCCAACCAGGATCAGCACCACCCCTAAGATCTGCGCGAACCGCTTAACCACCATGTCTTGAAATCCTCCTGCGTGTTTGCTTGCCTGTTGTCACCAAGTATACATCTTAGCCCACCCCGTGGATGCGCACCCCCTTGATATTATTCACTCCCCTACCTGAAAGGCGAATCCTCCACGATTCGGCACTCTCGAAG
>JADDPU010000487.1 GCA_016781725.1 Rubrobacter sp.
CGGCTGTGGCAGCGGTAGCAGCCCTGGGCCAGGCAGAGGATGGTGCCGCTCGCGTAGGGGCCGTCGTCGATCTCGTCGACATGGTCGAGCTCGACGACCACCAACCCAGTCAGTCGCGCAGGACCCAGAACAGCAGGGCCGGCTCGTTGACCAGGTTCCGCCATCCGGTCACGCGGGCCCGCGTCGCCAGGGCGACGTCCCCGGCGCGCATCACCGGGGTGTCGTCACCGATGGTGACCTGCACCAACCCGGAGGCGACGAGGACGAGCTCGGCGCCCTTGTGCTCGCCCTCGGGCGCCGCGGCCTGTCCCGGCTTCAATCGGACGAGGTAGGCGCGCAGGCCGACAGTGGGGTCGTCGAGCAGGGCGGTCTGGATGCCGGACGCACCCCGGTGGTGGCGACCGAGCACGTACCCGGGGAGCGGCGTACTGGCCAACAGCTCGTCGAGGCCGACGCCGAGCCCGTCGGCCAGGGTCAGCAGGGTGTCGAGCGACAGGCCGCGCCGGCCACCCTCTGCCTGGGAGATGGCGCTGGGGGAGACCCGGCCCAGTCGGGCCAGGTCGGTCTGGCTCAGGTTCCGCTGCCGTCGGATCTGCTCGAGGCCCCGGCCCAGGCGTCCCAGTGCCCGCTCGTCCTCCAACACGATGCGCCCGTCGTCGACCCGGAGCCGCAGCAGCCGGCCCTGCACCGACGCCGGCCGGCCCTCGGCCTTGACCACCTTCAGGTGGTCCTCACCGAGCTCCAGCACGCACTGCGTCACCTTGGTGACCCGCTCGATGAAGGCTCGGCTCAGGTCTTCCCGGGAGGCGCGCCAATAGGCGAGGGCGCCGAGGTCAAACAGGCGGGGGCACACCCGGCTGAAGAACGCCACTGCCCGGTCGTGGCCCCACCGGCGGGCGAACGCCTCCAGGGCGTCGACCACCACACAGCCCGGGGGAGACCCTCGCGACCCCTCCACCAGGGTGGTCTCGAGCAGCGCCGGATCGGCGTACTCGCCCCGAGGCCGGGCATCCAGCACGGTGACCTGCGGGGGGAGCCGATCTCGTAGCTTGGGGAGGTTGACGCTCGCGCTCACGTAGAAGCAGCGCTGGCCCCGGGCGAGGCTCTCGGTGATCAGGGCATCCTCCAAGCGGCGCGCCAGATCGGGCGCCTCGGTGACCAGCACCACGTTGTCGCCGAGGATTAGCCCGTCGAGCAGCTCATCGAGGTCGGCGACACCGCTGCGGACCCGCTCTGGCCACCCGCCCATTCACCCCTCCCTGCCTCAGCACAGTATGCCACGCGACAAGCGCTGCTTACAAAGCTAGCGCCAGCTCAAAGCCTTGCCACTCGGAAGACGCGAGGTGCAGCGCCTGCCTCCGGCCACCCGATTGCAAGCACTGCTAACGCCAATGGTAGGAGATGACAGCACTGTGGCACCCTGCAGTCAGGAACGGAACGTGCCCCCCGGTTTGCAGAGTGGGCTCACCAGCGAGAGGACGAGTCACCATGTGCTTCAAGAACCTGCCCATCGAGTTCGACGCCAACGGCAAGGCCAGCTTGCGCCAAGGCGTCGCCGACCCCTACTCGTTCACCGCCTCCAAGCCCAAGAGCTATGTCCGCAAGCACGACGGTCCCGGTGCACAGCTGGCCGCTCCGCCTAAGCTGCGCGATTGGAGCATCGACCCCGTCACCCGGGTCGCCGGTGCTCTGGCCGTGCACACCACCCTCGACCTGGAGAACCGCAAGGCGGTCGACGCCTACGCCCGGGCGATGCTCTTCCGGGGCTACGAGATCATCCTCCAGGGCCGCGACCCCCGGGACGCCATCGACATCAGCTCCCGGGCCTGCGGCGTGTGCGGCGGCGTCCACGCCACCGTGTCGTCGCTCGCCATCGAGATGGCCTTCGGCGTCTGCCCGCCCCCGCTGGGCGTGGCCTGCCGGAACCTCGGTGAGATCGGCGAGATGTTCTACGACCACCCCATCCACCTCGGCCTGCTGGCCGGCCCCGACTACTCCACCTCGCTGGTCTCGGTCACCAACCCCGAGCTGGTGCGCAAGGCCGAGAAGACCCCGGCGCCGGGCTACGAGGTGCACGGCTTCCGCACCATCAAGGACATCATGGACGCCATGAACCCCCTGACGGGGAAGATCTACCTGGAGTCCATCGAGTACACCCGCATCGGCCGGGTCATGTGCATGCTGATGTACGGCAAGTACCCGCACCCGTCCACGCTGGTGCCCGGCGGCCTTTCCACCACCATCTCCACCTCGTCGTTCAACGAGTTCTACACCCAGCTGGGCAAGATCTTCGACTACTGCAAGGTCATGATCGCCACCTGGGACGACATGATGGACTTCTTCCTCGAGTCCAACCCCGACTACGAGCTGGTCGGCCAGCGGTCCATCAACCTGGCCCAGACCGGCATCTGGGAGGACACCGAGGCCTACGACGCCACCTACGCCAACTGCAACACCTGGGGCAACCGCCGGTGGGCCAAGCCGGGCATGATCATCGACGGGAAGCTGGTCACGACCAACCTCACCGACATCAACATGGGCTTCGAGGAGTTCGTCGACCACTCCTTCTACGACGACTGGACCCGCTCGGGCTCGCAGCGCTTCGCCACCGACCCGCTCGGCAACCCCATCTCGCCGTACCACCCGTGGAACAAGGAGACCATCGCCCGTCCCTCGGCCACCAACTTCAAGGAGAAGTACACCTGGGACACCGCCCCCCGCTGGGACCGCAAGACGGTGGAGACGGGCACCTACGGGCGCATGTGGACCACGGCTCTCGCCGCCCAGACGCCCGACAACCCCTTCCTGGAGGCCACGGGCGACGGGCTGCGCATGGTGTTGCCCCGCCACAACCTGCCCGAGACGGAGGTCTTCTGGAAGGTCCCACGCACGCTCAACGCCTTTGAGCGCAACCGGGCCCGGGCCTACGCCATGGGCTTCACCGCCACCGTCGGCATGAACTGCCTGCTCAAGGCCTTCGAGTACTGGCGCCGGGGCGAGACGAAGGTCTCCACGCCCTTCAAGGTGCCCAAGGACGAGCGGGTGGCGGTGGGCTTCTGGGAGGCCAGCCGGGGCTTCCTGGTCCACCACCTGCACATGGACAAGGGCAAGATCCTCAACTACCAGATCACCACGCCCTCGACGCTGAACGCCTCGCCCCGTGATCCCTTCGGCGGCCTCGGTCCCTACGAGGAGGCGATCGTCGACTGCCCCATCCTCGAGTCGGTCTCCGACGACGAGGTCAAGGGCATCGACATCCTGCGGACCATCCGCAGCTTCGACCCGTGCATGCCCTGCACCACCCACATGGACACCGGCAAGGGAGTGATCCGCCGGGAGGTGAACTCGTGCGGGTGCACCCTGGAGAGCTGACTGGTCCCGGCGCCGCCCAGCCCGCCTGCCAGACGTTGGTGGGTGGGCTGGGAATGCCGGGGCTGCGAGACCTCGACTTCGGCCGCCAGGTGGTGCGGTACCTGGAGCACCTGGAGTGGCCGGGCGGCGTCGTGGTCGAGGACCTGTCCTGCGCCGCTCACCTGGTGTTGCACCGGGTCCAAGAGCTGCGGCCCGCCAAGGTGGTGCTGGTGGGCGCGGCTGTCAGGGGTGCGCCCCCGGGGTCGGTGCGCCGCTACCGGCTCGACCTCGCCCCCCCGCCCCCCGACGCGGTCCACGAGGGTCTGTCGGCTTCGGTGAACGGCATGGCCGACCTCGACCACACCCTCGCCGTGGTGCGTCACTGGGGCGGCTTCCCGTCCGACACCGTCGTGGTCGAGGTGGAGCCGAGCGACTGCTCCTTCGGCCCAGGCTTCAGCGAGGAGCTGGGCGACTCCATCGAGCAGGTCCTCGCCATGGTCCGCGAGGAGGTTGACGGTGAGGGCGGGGAGGTCGGCACCCAGTCGGAGGTCTCGGTGGACGATCTCCTCGCCCCCGGCCGACGTACGCCCGAGCCACCCGGTCCCGGCCCGGAACCTGCCTCGCCGGAGCTGGAGCACATGGTCGAGCATGCCCGGCTGCACGAGCGCCTGCGCCTGGTCGAGCCCTACGGTCGCGCCCCCCTGGCCGTCCGGGCGGGCGAGCGGTGCACGCTCCGCTTCGAAGCTCGATCGCGTCCCTACGGGGTGGGTCTGGGAACCGGCGGTGACTGGTACGACATCGTCCCCAAGCCCGACGGAACCGTCGCCGTGGTGCTGGGGGATGCGACGGGCCGGGGGACCGAGGCGGCGGCGATCATGAGCGAGTTGCGGGCGGCGGCTCGGGCCTACGCCGTGCTCGACGACGACACCCCGTCTCGCCTCGTGGAGCGGTTGGACGGGCTCGTGGCCGCCACCGGGATCGGGGAGGGCTCCACGCTGGCCTACCTGCACGTGGAGCCGCGGTCGGGCCGGGTGCGGATGAGCAGCGCCGGCCAGTGCTCACCTCTGGTGTCCACCGGGACCGGGTCAGCGTCCTTCGTCGCACCTGCAGGCTCGCCGGCCCTCGGCCCCGCCGGTGCGCGGCGACAGGAGCTCGAGTTCGTGCTCGCCCCCCGGTCGACGCTGCTCCTCTTCACCGCCGGACTGGTACGGGCGGGCCGGCGCTCGATGGCCGAGGGGCTTGAGTACGCCCGCTGCGCCGCCGCCCGGGGACCCCGCCCACTCGAGTCACTCTGCGACCACGTCTTCGACGCCTGCCTCGGTCGCAGCCGACGGGAGGACGACGCCCTGGTCGTGGCGCTGCGCCTCGACCCCGACGCGG
>JADDPU010000204.1 GCA_016781725.1 Rubrobacter sp.
GGAGATCCTGCGGTTGCGTACCTCGATGAGGCCGTCGCGCTGGAACTCGCTCATCACCTTCGAGACGGCTTCGCGGGTCGAGACGATCATGTTAGCCAGGTCCTGATGGGTGAGGCGTACCTCTAGGACCGTACCCGTCCCGTCGGCCTCCCCGAAACGGTCGCCCAGGTTCGAGAGCAACCTGGCCAGGCGCGTAGAGACCCCCCTGTCTAGGAGGCTCTCGATCACCTCGTCGGACTGCCTGAGGCGCTCGGAGAAGGAGAAGAATAGCTTTATGGCGAGCTCCGGACGGCGCTTTATCATCTCGGTGAGGACGGATTTGCGCACCGTCAGTACCCTTGCGTCGGTAACGGCCTCGGCGAAGGCGGTCTGCCGGGGCGCCTCCTCCAGGGTCAACTCGCCGAAGACGGCTCCGTCTTTCAGGAGCGCGATCGTGGCCTCCTTGTGTTCGCCGTAGATCCTGTAAAGGCGCACGGCGCCCTCGAGCACAAAGTAAAGCTGCCCGTCGGGATCTCCCGGGGCGAAGATCTGGTCCCTGGCCCCGAAGCGCCGCTGCGCCACCCTGACCCCTTCCCTCTCGAAGTCTTCGAGGCGGAGGTATTGCGCAGCAGCGGCGGAGGCCTCGGTGTATTGTGTAGGCATCTCTCTACTCTCCTCTCGAAAGAGCGGATGCTGGCTTCTCGTTGATGGCACCCGCCCCGTTCCTATTGGTCTCTGCGGGTAAAGGGTTGGCGGGACCCGCGGGTAGTAGACCGCCAACCGCCCTCGACGGCAGCGCCGGGACCTTCCGACCGAGCCGCCCGACGTGGTTCGCATCCCAGATCGGCAAGCCCTGTGGCAGCGTCTTAAGGGCCTCGCGCACCTGGTCGCGCCGGGTGTTCAGCCAGCTCTCGCCGAAGGGGTACCGCCGTCCCCGAGCCTTTACACCCACCCGATTATTCCTCCGCCGGGTCGGAGAGACTCCGCGGCTCTTTCATCTAACCCTCATCCCAGGACCGTGGAGCGGCAGTCGACCTCCGCGCTCGTCCCGCCCCCGTCTCTTTCGAAACAAAGAACTCCCCGGGGTCTATGGGGAACACGACCCGCACGTTGCGGCCGGGGTGGCGTCCCTCGATGAGGCTAACCGCCTGGGTTATGCTCTCGGCCCACACCACCAACGTAATGGGGGAGGTTCCCTCATGTACCTGTACACAGACCTTTATCATCCGGTGCCTTCAGCTGCATTCTCGTCACCAGAACGCCAGGCCACCGGACTGGGGCGGGAGAAGGCGGGCCTGATGGGATTCTGAGGAGGGCTCGGGTGGGCGGTCATAGGGATGCTAAGTGGGGAAAGGAAGGAGTCGCCACCCGATCCCGAGCCTTTCGATGGTGCACCGCCGGGCAGAGCAACAGCAGGCAGAAGGGAGCTGCTCTGTGTAGGTCCGACGACCATCTCGCCGACGAGTATGCCCCACACCCGTGGGTTTGCCATCGGACTTTCCGACTATTCTCAACCGGTAATACTGGCTAGGACGATTGCCCTACAGAGGCTCATCGATGCCCTGGAGCGAGATCGCGTACCCCGTTCGTCCCCCGAGGGAGTGTCTGGTCGCGTCGCCGCCGATCCGAACACGACGGGCGATGACGCCGGGCTGACTCCGACGACCCGGCCAGAGGCACTTCTCCGCGGTTTTCGGCGGAGCGAGAAGGCAGCCGGACCCGATGATATGTTACCCTTCGTCGAGGAGGTAAGTACACGAGCAACGACATTACCGTGCCCCTGTCCGCTGATTCTAGAGACCGGCCCAACACAGCAGCGTCCGAGAGAGACGGACGCGAAGAAGACCGGTTGGCGGCGCTCGACTACCTGGAGGCCGCCAGGCCCCGGGCGGATCACGTCCTCCAGGAGCTCGTAGACGAGGTGCGCGCCATCTTCGGGACTGACCTTTGCATGGTCAACCTGGTCCTCCCCGACGCGCAGTATTTCAGGGCCTGGTCCGGCGACCTCGCGGAGGACCTCGCCGAGGCGAGGCAAGACCCCCGCGAGCGAAGCATGTGCCGCTACGTGGTCGAGAGCGAGGGACCGCTCGTGGTGGAGGACTTCCTGGCCACCGAGAGGTTCAGGGACCAGTACTTCTGCGTCACCTACGGCATCCGTTTCTACGCCGGGACCCCGCTCGTGACCTCAGCCGGACAGGCCATCGGCACCCTGTGTTTGCTGAGTACCCGGCCCACCGAGTTCGGCGACGAGCAGATGCGGGTGCTCGGGGCTTTCGCCAGGGTCGTGGTCGGGCGGCTGGAGCTGCTCGGGGCGCTGGAGCGCGAGCAGGCAGCCAGAGAAGAACAGGAGCAGCATAGCCAGGAGCTACAAGGGACGCTAGACAGCCTCTCCGCGCACATAGCCATCCTCGACGAATCTGGCGAGATCGTCATCACGAACGCGGCGTGGAGGGCCTTCGCCGCGGCCAACGAGGCCGATCCGGGAGCGGTCCTGCAGGGCGCCAACTACTTGCGGGTGTGCGACTCGTCGACGGGCGAAGCCTCCGAGGAGGCCGCGGCCTTCGCGGCGGGGATAAGGGAGGTGCTCTCCGGCCGGCGGGAGAGCTTCGAGATGGAGTACCCCTGCCACTCGCCGACCCAACGGCTCTGGTTTATAGGGCGGGTGACGCGGTTCTCCGACGCCGGCTCGCCGAGGGCGGTCGTCGCCCACGAGAACATAACCGAGCGGAAGTTGGCCGAGGAAGCGCTGCGGGATCAGAAGGTCCTGCTGGAGACGATCCTGGGACAGGCGGCCGACGCCATCGTGGTCTGCGACGACAAAGGCAAATTCACGTTCGCCAACGCCGCGGCGCGTCGCCTGGCGCTCGTGGAACCCGAGGGCACCACGCTGGAGAACACCCCTGAGGTCTGGGGGACGGTGCGCTACCCGGACGGTACTCCCGTCCCCCCGGAAGAGTGGGCCATCCGCAGGGCCCTGCGGGGCAAGACCACGGTCGGCATGGAGGCGCGCCTGGTGAGGCCCGACGGCAGCCACTACGACGTCCTCGTCAGCGCGGCCCCTTTGAGGAACGCGGACCGGCAGATCGTCGGCGCGGTCGTCGGCTTGCTGGATACTACCGAGCGTAAACGCGCCGAGGAGGATAGGGATCGTTTGCGCACCCGCGAGATCGAGGCGCGTACCCAAAGAGAAGAGCGCCGCAGGATAGCGCGCGATATGCACGATGCGGTCCTCCAGGACCTCTCAGGGGTCCTCCAGTCGCTGCGGCTTACCCACCTGCGATCCAGGAAGGCGGGGCTCGAGTTGGACCTCGAGGAGGAGCTCGCGGCCCTCGGGCGGGCGGCCTCGGGTCTGCGCAGCGCCATCTACGACCTCAGGCACGAAAAGGAGAGCTCGTTTGTAGAGTCCGTCGAGTCGCTGGTCGAACTGAACCGGCAGCTGACGCCCGAGCGCAAGATAGCGCTGACGATCGGGGAAGGTCTCCCGGGAACGTCTCCTTCTGAGGAGGTTGGCGTCGAGCTGTTGCGCGTCGTGCAGGAGGCCCTCACGAACGCCAGGCGGCATTCTGGTGCTAGCAACGTCGGGCTGAGGCTGCGGGCCGAGGGCGAGGCGCTGGTAGCCGAGGTCACCGACGACGGGCGCGGGTTTGATCCCGTGGCCGTAGAGGGTGGCGTCGGCCTCGTGGGGATGCGCGAGAGGGTCGAGGCCGTGGGCGGAGAGATAGAGGTGAGCAGCCGGCCGGGCGCGGGTACGAAGCTTGCGGTCAGGGTTCCCCTGGGGGACGGTACTCGAGCTCCTCGACGTCGATAACGCCTTCCCTTATGGCGTAGATCACGGCCTGCGTCCGGTCGAAGATGTGCAGCTTCCTGTAGATGTTCGACGTGTGGTTGCGCACGGTCTTCTCCGAGATGCCCAAAGAATGCGCTATCTGCCTGTCGCTCATGCCCTGCGCCAGGGCCCTTATGACCTCTAGCTCCCTCTCGGTCAGCGGCGGGGCGGCGAGGTGTCGTGGGTCCCCCGACCTGTTTGCCTGGAAGGTATTGAGCATCTTCTGGGCGAGGTCGGGGGCGATGATCGTGTCCCCCGCGTGGACCGTGCGGATGGCGCGGGCGAGGTCCTCGGGTTCAGAGTCCTTTAAGAGGTAGCCCTGCGCCCCGGCCTTGATGCCCTCGAAGACGTGCTCGTCCTCCTCGTGGCCGGTGAGGATGATGACAGCGGTCTGCGGCAGAAGGTTTTTGATCTCGCGCGTGGCGCTTATACCGTCCAGGTTCGGCATGGAGATGTCCATAAGGACCACGTCGGGCTCTTCCTTGCGGCACAGGGCGACGCCCTCCTCGCCGTCGTAGGCGACGCCGACCACCTCTAACCCGGGCAGCATATCCACGAGGCCCGAGAGCCCCCTGGTGAAAAGCCGCTGGTCGTCCACGACCACCACGCGAATGACCTCTCTCTCGTCGCTGCCCAAGAACCTCTCACCCCTTCTAAGTAGGCCGCCAACCTACCTACTGTTGTACCGCTGTCCCTCGAGCGCGCCGTCGGAGGTACGTCGGGCTCGTAAGAACATTACTACACACAGAATCCTCCGTGCGGGCGGCGCCTTCATTGGAGATTTAGATCAGGCGCCGCTAGATAATCTTGACCAAGTAATCTGTCCGGCGAGACGAGGACCACGACGCGTCGGGGGAGTAGGGCAAGACTCCATCAGGGTAAGGGGGCGGATGATACCGACGGTGTTGGCCGCAGGGACGCGCGGGTCCAAGAGCCCCAGCGACGTGAAC
>JADDPU010000102.1 GCA_016781725.1 Rubrobacter sp.
GCGCTAGGCTCCGAAGAAGGGGAAGCGCTGTGGTTTTTTGGGATGCTGGCGACCATGAAGGCCACCGCCGAGCAGACCGGCGGAGAGTTTATCCTCATCGAGGAGGTGGCGCCTAAAGGGACGGCCACACCTCTTCACGTCCATCCGACGGACGACGAGTCGTTCTACGTCCTCGAGGGAGAGATGACGTTCTACCTCGAAGACGGCCAACCCATACCCGCATCCGCGGGCTCGTTCGTCCACATCCCCAAGGGGTATGTCCCGCACGCCTTTCAGGTAGACTCAGAGACCGCGCGGTTTCTCGTCTTCACCAAACCTCCGCACGAGGGCTTCATCCGCGCTGCTGCTGAGCCGGCGCAGGCACGAACTCTCCCACCAGCGGCCCCGCCCGATATGGAGAAGGTCGGGGCTGCTGCGCAGGCGTACGGGCTCGAAATACTGGGCCCGCCACCCGGTAGTCGACCCTAGAGGCGGCTCGATTTCCCCCATACGGATTACCTCATTGCTACTGCCGTAATGTCGCAGAGGGGCGGGGGCTCTTCCCCGCCCCTCGTAGATAATCCCGAAACGTACCCTCAAGACATCCGGGAGACGTATCGCGCTAGATCAGGAGTAGGCCCCCGCCGGGAGCAACTGACCCTTTAGCGTCTCGCCCAACCAGGACTCATACTCCTCCGGCGACCACCCCGACTCATCCACCAGTTCCCGGTAGACTTCCGCCCGGCACAGGGCCCTCAGGATGGCGGCCGCCCGATTCACGTCGAGATCGGGGGGCAACGCCTCCTTCATCCCCTCCACTACCCGGTCCAGCGCGGCCCTCCTACCGCCAAGCGCTTCTTTCAGCTCTGCCGCGGCCTCCCTGTCCGCGGCCGCCGCCCCCTGGTAGATGGCGACCACGGCGCCTCCCGCCTCCCACTGGCGGCGGGAGGCGTGGGCTACCATCTCCAACCGCCGCTCGGGATCCGGCTGCCGACTCGCCTCTAAGTTGATCTCCCTGGCGCGCGTCTGTTCGTGCCAGGCCTCCCTTATAGCCCGCAGGATGGCCCTCTTGTTCTTGTAGATGGCGTAGACGGTGCTCACCGCAACGCCCGCCTCCTTCGCGATGGCGTCCATCGTGGTGGCAGCGTAACCCCTCTCTAAGAAAAGCCCCTGGGCAGCGCCCACGATCAGCCGCCGGGTCCACAGCGCCTGCCGCTGGCGGTGAGTGAGTTCCGTTTTCTTGCTCCCTT
>JADDPU010000200.1 GCA_016781725.1 Rubrobacter sp.
GGCCCTACCTGACGGCTGAAACCTAAACAGCTATGAACGTCTTGTCGCGGCCGGCGTAGAGTTCGAGGGCGCCGGCCATGGCTTCGGCGACGGTGGTCGGGTAATAGGGGTCGGAGGCGAGATCCAGCTCAGCCGGGTGGGTGAGGTGCAGCGGCTCCAGGACGACGGCGGGGATGTTGGTCTCGCGCAGGATCTCGAACGACCTGCCGAACTCCCCGATGTCGCAGACGCCCAAAGCCTGGCTGACGCCCCGCTGCAGGTAGGCGGCGGCCATCCGGCCCCGGTGCGATCGGTAACCGAGCCGCTCGAAGTAGAAGGAGGCGGCCCCGCAGGCCGTGGGCGTGCTGTGCGCTGCGTGGTGGATGCTGACTATCATCTTCGCCCCAGAGGAGTTCGCCAGAAAGGCCCGGTCGGCAGCCGAGACCTCCTCGTCCTCGCTGCGGGTCAGGAGGATCTCCCTGGCGGGCAGGATCTGGGCGAGCTCCTGGGCCACCGCGAGGTTGAGATCCGCCTCCGAAAGCCTGGGGCTCCCCGAAACCACGTAGCCCGTGTCCCTTCCGCCGTGGGCAGCGTCCACGACGATGGGCCCGGAGAAGAGGTCCTCGGTGAAGTAGCCCCCGCTCTTGTCGGGCAGCTGGTGGGTACCCAAAGACTGGGCAGCGTAGGTGTTGAGTACCTTGAAGACCGCGCCGTCAACCACCCCGTCGTCCTGCAAGCCCGCGTTCTTCTGGAAGTCGCGGACGGCGCGCGCGGTGCGGTAGTCGAAGAGGCCGTTGACGGCGCCGGGGTCGAACCCGAGGTCGTTTAGCATCCTCTGCAGCTCCACCACGTCGGCCCCCCTAAAGGGCGGCTGGCGGAGGTAGAGGAGCCTCACCCCGGGGCGGTAGCCGGCCTCGACTACCTCGCGCCAGGTGATGGGACCGACCAGCCCGTCCGCCAGGAGCCCCAGAGACTGCTGGAAGGCCCTCACGGCGCGCTCCGTGCCCTCCCTGAAGACGCCGTCAATCCCCCTGCTCCCGAGGTCGAAGCCCAGAGCCTGCAGGCGGGTCTGGAGGTCGACGACCTCGCGCCCCCTGTCTCCCCTACGCAGCGTGCGCACGTACTGGACCGGTCTCCCCCTTGCTCTCTCTCGCGACGTCGCCTATCGGGCCGGCTAAAGCGGAAGCGCCGGGCGTCCTCGCGGGCCCGGCGCTCCGAGAGAGCCGACTCTCTGGTTCCAGGGTCCCCTAGTTCTCGACGATCCCCAGGATATCGTCGGCGTCGAGGATCATGTAGTCCTCGCCATCGAGGCTGATCTCGGTCCCAGAGTACTTGGCGAAGACTATGACGTCACCCTCGCTGACCTTGATCCCGTCCTCGAACTCGCCAACGGCCACGACCTCGGCCGTCTGCGGCTTCTCCTTGGCCGTATCTGGGAGCACTATCCCAGAGGCCGTCTGCTCCTCGCGCTCGACAACCTTGACGAGCGCCCGCTCTCCCAAAGGCTTGAACTTCATCTCTTTGACCTCCTCTGCTCTTCGGAGCCTATCTACGACGCCCCGAGCGCCAGGAAGTACCCGGCCCTGCGGGGTTTGCGTCAGGGATTGTAACCGGGAGGGTTACTCCTGGCAATTACAGACCGAGCTGCGAAGAGAGCTGGTTCCTCGGCAGGGCCCCTATCGCCTGCTGGGTGACCTTCCCCTCCTCGAAGCGCGCTATGGTCGGGATGCTCGAGATGCTGTAGTTCATGGCGGTCGCGGGGTTGTCGTCCACGTTGATCTTGACGAACCGCACGTCCTCACGCTCCTCGCTCATCTCCTCGAGAATCGGGGAGATGCGGCGGCAAGGCCCGCACCAAGGCGCCCAGAAATCCACTATGACCGGCCTCTCGGACCGTAGAACGTCGCTCTCGAAAGTCGCGTCCGTTACCTCGGCAACCGCCATGATCTCGAACCTCCGTCGTCTCGGAAATGGTCTTCGACCAGGACATTCTAGCACGCCAGAAAGCGGCCTCCGCCCGCGCCCCAGACGGTCCTCTGTAGAGCCTGGCCCGGGCCTACCTCCGGCTCTCCTCCAGGCTGGGAGAGAGCAGATCCACCTCGACCTCCCCGGCCAGCTCCTCGGCGCGGCGGGACTCGAAGAGGCCGGCGCCCAAAGTCTCGGCGTTGGCGGCGGCGCACCCGGCAGCCAGGCGCACGGCCTCGACCGGGGAGAGGTTCCTGTGCAAGAGCCCGGCGAGGAGCCCGGCGAGGTAGGCGTCGCCGCTCCCGATGGTCGAGACGGCCTCGACCTTGGGCCCGCGGGCGCGGACTGCCCCGTTCCCGGTGGTCAGGTACGAATGGCCCTCGGGCGAGGTGATGCAAGCGTCGGTGGCCCCGGCCTCGACGAGCCGGGAGAGGCCCAGAGGGAAATCCCCCTCCTCGATAAAGTCGAAGCCGACCACGCTCTCCGCCTCGTGCTGGTTCGGGCTCACGAGCGAAGGGCCGGCCTTGAGAGCCGCCCGCAAGACCGAAGGGGGCGAGTCGACCACAGTGTAGAGGCCGCGCTCCCTGGCGCGGCGCACGAGCCCGACGAGAAAGCTCTCGTCCAGGTTGGGCGGCACGCTGCCGGCGAAGACTATAGCCGTGGCGTACTCCATGAGGTGCTCCAGCCGCCGGGAGAACTCCTTGGTCTCGGCCGGGGTAACCTCGGGGCCGTACTCGTTGATCTCGGTCTGGGTCCCCGCCATCGGGTCCACTATGGCGGTCGAGGTGCGCGAGTGGCCCTCTATCTCGACGAGGTCGAAGGGGATGGCGGCCTCGGATAGGCCGTCGCGGATGGCGTCGCCGTTGCGCCCGCCGGCGAACCCCGCCGCCAGGACCGGTACGTCCAGCGTCCTTAAGGAACGGGCCACGTTCACGCCCTTGCCGCCGGCCAGCGTCATGCTCTCGGGGGCCCTGTGGCGGTGGCCGAGCGTCAGGCTGGGAACTACCAGCGTCCTGGCGACGGCGGCATTCAGGGTGATGGTCAGGATCATACCTCTCCCCTACCTGTCTCTTTGCTCTCCTTGGCGAAAATCCCCTCAACGATATACCACACCCGGTCCAGGGGCGAGCCTCTTTGTAGCCTCCGCTGGCACGACGCAAACCCTTCATGGAGGTCGCGGCGATCCGCGCCCTGCGACAAGGTAGGCCGTAGCGGATACAATTCCAGTGTCGTGTGTTCTGCAGGGGCTGGTCCTAAGGGTTCGTGAAACGCCTCGCCGTCATCGCTCTCCTCGTGCTCGCCGCGGCTGCCTCCTACCGCTCCCTCGGCAGCCCGGAGACCGGCACGGGCTCCCTCACTCTCCCCCAGCCGGCCCCGGCCGTGGGCGACCCGGCCCCCAGGTTCACCGCGAGGAGCGTGGGGGGTGAGCCCTTCGAGCTCTCCGGGGAGGGTCTCTACGTGCTGGCGTTCTGGAGCACCCTGAACGTCAACTCCAACCGGGCGCTACCCGGCTTCGAGGATCTGGCCGAAGAATACGGCGACGAGGGCATCTCGTTCGCGGCCGTCTACGCGAACGGGGCCCCGAGGGATAGGAGCGTCCCCTTCACGATGCTCCGGGATCCTACCGGGCGGCTCGTCTCCAAGTACAACGTCAAGCGGGTGCCCAGGCTTTTCGTGGTCAGGGACGGCACTATAGAGTTTGCCCTAGACTACTATTACGATGGTTACGACGAAGATCTCGGCGAGCAGCTCGAAGAGCTACTCGCCGAAGGACCCGAGAAGGACAGTTCGACAGCCCTACGAGAGGACTAAAAACCGCCCGGGCGCCCGGGCCGAGGAGGAGGAAGAGATGACCAGAGAGAGCCTAGTCCGGGCCTTCGGGTTGCTCATCGCCGTGGCGACGGTGCTCGTGACGGTGGTGGCCATCATCCACCTGTTCTCGAGCTGACGCCCCAGGAGAGGCTACGCCTCACACGCTGACCCCGGCCCGGCGCAGCTCATCGCGCGCGCCGCGGGCCGCCTCCCTGGCCGCCTCGCGGTAGCCGCCCTCGGAAGCCTCCTCGTAGGCGTAGAGGAGGGCCCGGCTGCTGTTGACGAGGACCCCGCCCCCGCGCTCGTCGAGCAGCGGGCGCACTCCTGAGGCGTCGCCCCCTTGGGTACCGTACCCCGGGGAGAGAAACAGCGCCTCGGGCAGCAGTTCCCGCACCCTGCGTCCGACCTCGGGCCTGGTTGCCCCGACGACGGCCCCGGCGTCCGGGCGGTCGCCGCAGGGACGACCCAACTGCGCGACGAGCTTCGAGGCGACCTCGTAGAGCGGCGGGTCCGTGGCCTCCTGGAACGTAGCGGAGGAAGGGTTGGAGGTAGCCGCGAGGACAAAAACGCCCCCGCCCAAGTCTCGCCGGCGGGCCTCCTCGAGGAAAGGCACGATAGCTTCGGCCCCCATATAAGGATTGACGGTGACGCAGGCGGCGCCGTAGACGCCGAGGTGGGCCTCCGCGTAGGCGGCGGCCACGGGCCCTATATCCCCGCGCTTCACGTCCGCTATGACCGGCAGGCCCAAGGCCGAGGCGTCCCCGATGAGGTCGGCGTAGAGCCGCATCCCGTCAGGTCCCAGGCGCTCGAAGAACGCAGCCTGCAGCTTCACGGCAGCGGCGTAAGGCTCGACAGCTTCGAGGATGCCCCGGCAGAACTCCCCGGTCGCGAGGACCTCGGGCAGGTCCCGCAGCCCGGGCGGAAAGCGGGACGGGACGGGGTCCAGGCCCGCGACGAGGGCGCTCGCCTTGCGGCGGGCGGCGTCTACGAGC
>JADDPU010000255.1 GCA_016781725.1 Rubrobacter sp.
GAGCGACGTCCTGGGCGCTCCTTCGGGGGCGCCTTTTCATTGTTCCGACATATCATTCACCCGCGTGTGTGGAGTGGGAATGTCCTGAAATTCGCTGTTTACCGAAGTTTGGCCGGTCGGTCGCTCTCCTGCGGCGTTGCCAAGCGCGCGTCGATTAGGTACCTTAGCGCAATGCGTGCTGTCAGGACTGGTTCGGTGGGCCTCGCCTCTGCGGGCAGGAAGCCCGAGAGGGTGAGCATCCGGCATCGTTTGGGACGCTCGGACCCTGTGCTGTTCCTCGCCGCCCTGGCGTTGGGTGGGATCGGGGTGCTGGCCGTCTACATGGCCGAGGCGGACTACCAGCAACACTACGCCGTCAACCAGGCCCTCGGCCTACTGGCCGGGGTCGCAGGCGCGGTGGTGCTGGCGCTCCTCGACTACCGGCGGCTGCAGCAACACCTTCGGTTGCTTTTCGGGCTGGCGATCGCGATGCTGCTGGTGGTGCTCGCCTTCGGCTTCGAGGTGAACGGCTCGCAGAGCTGGGTAGGCGTCGGGCCTATCCAGGTGCAGCCCTCCGAGTTCGCCAAGCCGCTAACGATCGTCGTGCTCGCGGGTTATGTGGCCCAGAACAGCTTCGCCCAGAACCTCACATTCCTCAAGGCTTTGGGGATAGTGAGCTTGCCGGTGCTGCTCATCCTGGCGCAGCCTGACCTCGGTACGGCGATGGTCTTCGGGGCCATCTTCGTGGCGGTGGTCTACGTCGGCGGGGCCAGGTGGTACCAGCTTGGGACGCTCTTCGCGGCCGGTGCTGTGGGCTCCTTCCTCGCCGTCAAGCTCAGGATCCTCGAGGACTACCAGATCGCGCGCCTCACCTCGTTCCTCGATCCCCAGAGCTCAGACCCAGGGAGCTACCAGGTGGCCAACTCGAAGATGGCCATAGGATCCGGGGGCCTTACGGGCAAGGGCCTGGACGCCGCCTCGACCCTGGGAGACCTTGGCTACCTGCCAGAGGACCGCACGGACTTTATCTTCGCCAACCTCGCCGAGAGGGCCGGCTTCGTGGGGAGCGTGCTGGTGCTTTTGCTTTTCTTCTTGCTGATCTGGCGCGTGCTCCACGCCGCGACGCTCTCCCGGGATCGCTTCGGCGTGCTCCTCGCGGTTGGGGTGGCGGCGATGCTCACCTTCCACGTGCTCATAAACGTCGGGATGGCGACGGGCATCATGCCGGTGACGGGGCTTCCCCTCCCCTTCGTCAGCTACGGGCGAAGCAACCTGATCATGAGCCTGCTTTCGGTGGGGCTCGTCCAGAGCGTCGTGATCCAGTCGCGCCTCAAGTCCGAGGGAACACCCCGCCCCTGAGCGAGCCCGGATTTCCGGTCTTTCGCGAATAACCTCCCGATCTAGCCCATACGGGGGACGCGCCGCTCGCTAGCGCCCTGGCGCGTCTGGTCCGAAGCTAATCTCCTGGGCACCGACCTACAGGCACGCGTGGAAGCTGAAACGGTTGGTAGAATCAGCGAGGTATGAGCATACCTCGCTACTACACCGTCGGGGCGGTTGCCCCGGACCTGGGGGCGTTGAAGGCCCTGGACGGGCGGCTTGAGGGCCTTGGCGTCCCCGAGGACTCGCTGCTCGTGCTCTCGCGGCGGCGGGACGAGCGCCTCGTGCGGGTCACCCTCCCCGGGGCCCGCGTGCGGAGGGTCGAGTCGGGGCTCTCGCGGCTGCAGTGGTTCGAGTTCGCGAGCACCTACCTCGGGGTGACGGCGGTGAGCGTCCTGATGGGCGCCGTCCACCTGCCGACCGGGATCGTCGTTCAGGCGGTGATGACCCTCGCCGCCATCGTCGGCCTCGTCCTCTACCACCGGCGTCCGCACCTGCGGAACAAGCTGCTCGCTATGGGCCTCCCCGAGAGGTTTGCCGATGAGTGGGAGGGAGCGTTCTCCGAGGGCTTCGTCCTCGCGCTCGCCACCGTGCCGGCCGACCTCTCCGACGAGGCGCAGGACGCCTTCCTCGAAGACCCCGGACTCGAGGCCCCGCTCGCCGTGGACCGGAGGCCGGTGTTTTAGGCTACAGGTTTCAGGTCTTCCGTCTATTCGGTTCTACCTCTCTGCTCGATGGTCGTGAGGGCGCGTCGCGGAGGCGTGTTCCAGGACCTTGCTGACGGCTGATGCCTTACCTAGAAACCTGATACCTTATCTGCGTGATCGTTCGCGACAGGCCAGACTCTTTCGTGCTCGTCGAGCAGCACCAGCACGGCTTGATCTCCGGCGAGTTCGCCCGGCACTGGGGTGCGGAGCTTCCGGTCCGCGAGGCCGCGCTCTACGCCATCGCGAACCACGACATAGGGTGGCGGGAGCTCGATGCTACCGTGAGCTGGAACGAGGAGTCGGGCCGACCCTACTCGTTTCTGGACTATCCGGCTGGGCCGAAGCTGCGGGCCTACGCGAACGGGCTCGACCTCGTCCAGGCGCAAAGCCCCTACGCGGCGTACCTTTGCAGCATGCACTACGGGTCCTTCGTGCGGGACGCGCGGGAGGAGCCGGCAGTCTCCTTCAGGGACGCTGAGGTCGGGCGGCGGCGCGGCATTGAGGCCGGGCTCTCGGAGGAGGAGATGCAGAGCGTCGAGTACAACTTCCGGTTGCTGCAGCTGTGCGACGACCTCTCGCTGTTCGTCTGCCTGAACGAGCCAGGCAGGAACGATTATCCCCACTACAGAGACGGGTTCGGGTTCATGGGGGCGAGGTTCGAGCCCGTATGGGAGGACGAACGGACGCTGCGCCTCGAGCCCAACCCGTTCTCTGGGGACTTCGGGATCGAGGTCCCTTACCGACTCTTCGGCCTGGACCGACAGCCCCTCGGGAGTGGGCACCTCGAACTTCGGGTAACCTGTTAGGGGCGCCGAAAGGGCGCCGTCGATACCTCCTTAGATCACGGAAAGGACCAAGATGAGGGACGCATCGTACGACTTTTTGAAGAGGTTGCTCTCCACACCGGGGCCGAGCGGCTACGAGGAGGCTGCGGCGAAGGTCTGGAGGCAGGAAGCCTCAGGGTTCGCCGAGGTCCGCGGCGACCGGATGGGCAACTCCTTCGCCACGATAGGCGCGGGCGGCTCCCCGAGGGTGATGCTCGCCGGGCACATCGACGAGATCGGGCTGATGGTCACCCACATCGACGATAAGGGCCTCCTGCGCTTTACGGGGGTCGGGGGCTGGGACCCGCAGGTTCTGGTGGGACAGAGGGTGCGCCTCTCGACCAGGGAAGGCGAGCTGGCCGGGGTGATCGGCAAAAAGGCCATCCACGTCATGGAGGCAGAGGAGCGCAAGAAGGTCTCGGAGATAAAGAACCTCTGGATCGACATCGGAGCCAAGGACGCCGACGAGGCGAAGGAGATGGTCCGCGTCGGGGACGTCGGCGTGATCGACCAGGACCTCGTCGAGCTGCCCAACGGGCGCATCGCCTCCCGCTCCTTGGACAACCGCATGGGCGCCTTCGTGGTGCTCGAAGCCCTGCGGCTGCTCTCCGAGGAGGACGGGATAAGCGCCGAGGTCGTCGCTGTCGCGTGCGTGCAGGAGGAGATCGGGCTCTACGGCGCCCGCGGGGCCGCCTTCGGGCTCGACCCCGACGCGGCCATAGCCGTGGACGTGACCCACGCCACCGACACCCCAGGCGTCTCCAAAGACCAGAACGGCGACCACTCTTTAGGCTCGGGCACCGTCATAGAGCGGGCGACGAACATCTCGCCCGTCGTCGCAGAGGGGCTCATCGCCGCCGCCGAGGCCGAGGGCATCCCCTACACCCTCGAGGCGGACTCGCGATCGACAGGGACCGACGCCGACGCCATCCAGTTCACGCGGGCCGGGATCGCCACGGGCCTCGTCTCGTGTCCGACCCGTTACATGCACTCGCCCAACGAGGTCGTCAGCGTCGAGGACGTCGAGAACTGCGCCAGGGTGATCTCCGCCTACATAAAGACCCTCGACGCCAACACCGACTTCGTCCGCTAGAGAGCGCGGCGGCGGTCCCGCGGTGACTACCGCGCAAGGCCCGAAGGGAGACCGGCCCGGCGATAGGCGCCCCGCCCTGGTAGAGGCCTCGTTGCTCCTCACCGTCTTCTTTTTCGGGACCAACTTTACGGCCGTCAAGTACGTAGTCGAGAGCGTACCCCCGGTCCTCTTCGCCGCGACACGCTTTACTTTAGCCGGGCTCCTGCTCCTTGTGCTCGTGCGCCTCTTCGCCCCGCAGGAACGCCTGCGCCGCGAGGAATTTCTGCCGGTGCTCGGCCTCGGCCTCGTCGGCGTCACCCTAACCCAGACGGTCTTCACCATCGGGGTGGGATTCACGACGGCCGCTAACACTGCCCTCGTCTACTCGACAGCCCCCGTGTGGGGGATGCTCTTGGGCTTCGCGCTCGGGCTGGAGCGGCCCCGCCTCGCCGGCATCCTCGGCATCGGGCTCTCCCTCGTGGGGGTCGGCTTTATAGTCTACGGCGGGCTCGAGTTCGCCGGAACCAGCCTCGTCGGGGACGCCCTGATCCTGGCCGCCGCCGTCTTCTGGGGCTCCTACACCGTCCTCTCCCTCTCGCTGCTGGAGCGCCACTCGCCCGTAGCCCTCGCCGCCTACGCCATGACGTTGGGCGGCCTCGCCGCCTTTCCTCTGGCCGCCTTCGACCTCGGCGGCTTCGACCCCGCGGCCGTCGATGCCCTGACCTGGGGGGCTGCTGCCTACTCGGGGCTCTTCTCCTCGGCCTTCGGCTTCGCCGCCTGGGGCTGGGGCGTCTCGCACGCCGGGGCCAACCGCGTCCTGATCTAC
>JADDPU010000039.1 GCA_016781725.1 Rubrobacter sp.
CCTCCCTCGACACCAGCTTCGGTCCACTGAACCCGGCCTTCGGGTCGGCGCGCAACCCGTAAGACATACGATAGTGCTACGGCCCACCCCAGGCGAGGTTGAGCCCGTCAAACGGCCCGAACCTCCACACCTGTGTGCGCTCGGAACAGGTTCACAACGGGGCTCTCCACAATACTTTATACTGCCGGGGCGCAGCAAAGGCCTTGGGTTACAAGCAGGCACAAACACCTGGGAGGAGAGCAAGACTTGTCAGCCATATCAGCAGCCTGGAGGAGACTGCCCTGGTGGGTGGAGCCGGTCGCCATCGTGGGGGCGCTCACGGCGTTCGGTTTATATTCGTTGACGATCGTGGTCTTCTTCCCGGGGACCTACCAGGAGTACGTCTCGCCGTTCTACTCGCCCGAGTTGGGGAGGCCGGCCTGGCTGCCGTGGTTCATAACGGCCCCGGTGCTCATACTGTGGATACCGCTCGGGTTTAGGGCGACGTGCTACTACTACCGCAAGGCCTACTACCGCTCCTTCTTCTGGGATCCGCCGGCGTGCATGGCCCAGGCGCAGCGCTTCGACAGGCCCTGGACGAAAGACGCCGAGGGCTATAGGGGTGAGAGGGCGCTCTTCGTGCTCAACAACGTGCACAGGTACTTCCTCTACGCCACGATAATGGTCGTCGCCTTTTTGTGGTACGAGGCTTTCCTGACCGTCTTCACGCCCGATGGGTTCCAGATCAGCGTCGCCTCGTTGCTCTGGTTCCTCAACATCGTGCTCGTCTCGCTGTACACGTTCTCGTGCCACTCCTTCCGGCATCTCGTCGGCGGGAACAAGGACTGCTACACGTGTGTGCGGGGCGGGAACGCGCGGCGCAAGCTCTACAACTGGGTCACGCGGATCAACCTCAAGCACCCGCAGTGGGCGTGGTACAGCCTCGTCTCGCTGCTGGTGACCGACATCTACTTGAGGCTCATGCAGGCCGGCGTGATCTCCGAGTTCACGATAATCCCCTTTGGCGGCTGAGCGAGGTAGGTGACTGAGGTGGAAAACAACGGAAACAGGGATGGGTCCCGCGAGCGATACGAGGTGCGCGAGCACGACGTCCTTATCGTAGGCGCCGGCGGCGCGGGCCTCAGGGCCGCGGTGTCAGCCGCCGAGCGCGGCCTCTCGGTCGGGATAGTCACCAAGAGCCTGCTCGGCAAGGCCCACACCGTCATGGCCGAGGGCGGCATGGCGGCGGCGCTCGGTAACGTGGATCCCGACGACTCCTGGCAGCAGCACTTTATAGACACCATGAGGAGCGGGAAGTTCATAAACAACTGGCGCATGGCGGAGATCCACGCCAAGGAGTCCCCCGACCGGGTCTACGAGCTGGAGCAGTGGGGCGCCCTCTTCAACCGCACGCCGGAGGGCAAGATAAGCCAGCGGCCCTTCGGCGGCCACACCTACCGGCGGCTCGCCCACGTCGGCGACCGGACCGGCCTCGAGCTCATAAGGACCATGCAGGAGAAGGTCCTGGCCACCGACGCCAAGGTCTACATGGAGACGACCATAACCAAGCTGTTCAAAAAGGACGGCAGGGTCGTCGGCGCCCTGGCCTACACCCGCGAGAACGGCAAGTTCGTGCTCTTCAGGGCCAAGGCGGTCGTGATGGCGACCGGCGGGTGGGGCCGCATCTTCAAGGTCACCTCGAACTCCTGGGAGGGTACAGGCGACGGCGTGGTGCTCGCCTACGACGCCGGGGCGGAGCTCGTGGACATGGAGATGATGCAGTTCCATCCGACCGGGATGGTCTGGCCCCCGGGCGTGCGCGGGCTGCTCGTCACCGAGGGCGTGCGCGGAGAGGGCGGGCTGCTCCGCAACTCGAAGGGCGAGCGCTACATGGAGAAGTACGACCCCGAGAAGATGGAGCTCTCGACGCGGGACGTAGTAGCGCGGGCCAACTACACCGAGGTGCAGGAGGGCCGCGGCAGCGAGCACGGCGGGGTGTACCTGGACATCACGCACCTCGGCTACGAGGGCATCATGAAAAAGCTGCCGACCATGCACGAGCAGTTCCTCAAGCTCGCGGACATAGACATCTCCAAGGAGCCTATGGAGGTCTTCCCGACCGTCCACTACACGATGGGGGGGATCAAGGTCGACCCCGAGACCTGCGCGACCAACGTGCCAGGCCTCTACGCCGCCGGCGAGTGCGCGGGCGGGTTGCACGGTGCCAACCGCCTCGGCGGGAACTCGCTCTCGGACCTGCTCGTCTTCGGGCGGCGCGCCGGCGATGGGGCCTCCGAGTACGTTGCGCAGAGCACCCACTCGGCGGAGATCGCGGAGAGCGATGTTCTGACGGAGATGGCGCGCGTGCTCGAGCCGCTGGAGAAAGAGGAGGGAGACGAGAGCCCCTACCTCATGCAGCAGGAGCTCCAGGAGGCCATGATGGAGCACGCCAACCTGATGCGCACCGGGGACTCCCTCGAGGAGGGACTCGGGAAGGTGCTGGCGCTCAAGGACCGGCTGCCCGGCGTCAAGGTTGGGGGCACGAGGCTCTTCAACCCGGGATGGCACACGGCGCAGGACATCCGCTACCTGATCCAGATAAGCGAGATCATCCTCAGGACCGCCATGCTGCGCACGGAGCGCCGCGGGGCCCAGTGGAGGCTCGACTACGACGGGCCCGACGACGATCTCGGGAAGATCAACTTTATAGTGACGAAGGACGAGCAGGGCGAGATCGGCATCGAGCGGCGCGAGTTCCCGCCGATGCCTGAGCACCTCAGGGAGCTCGTCGAGGACAAGGTCCCAGACATGGCCGGCGGCGAGAAGCGCGGCCCCGAGAGCCAGTTCTAGAAGGAGCAGATTTTTTGGACAGCAACGCCGCCAACGAGAAGGACATGGCCTCGAAGGCCCACGCCGACGTCCACGCCGACGAGAAGGCTACCGTCGACGGGCGGACCGCTAAGCTCAAGATCTTCCGGGGCGACCGGCAGGGCGGCCGGGAGGTCGAGTACGAGATACCGCTGGTCGAGGGGATGGTCGTCCTGGACGCCGTGCTCAATATCCAGGCCCACCAGGCCCCTGACCTGGCCGTGCGCTGGAACTGCAAGGCAGCCCACTGCGGCTCGTGCAGCGCCGAGATCAACGGCAAGCCCAAGCTGCTTTGCAAGGCGCGCGTCGAAGAGTACGACGGGGGAGAGATACACGTCGCCCCCTTGCAGGCCTTCCCGATCATAAAGGACCTCGTCTCCGACGTCTCGTGGAACTACGAGGTCTCCAGGGGTATCAAGCCTTTCCAGTCGAGCGAGCAGGCGCCTTTCACCATGTACGAGGAGGACGTCGAGCGCCTCTACGAGCCGAAGAAGTGCATCGAGTGCTTTATGTGCCAGGACGTCTGCCACGTGTTGCGCACCCACCACAAGCACCCCGAGTTCGCGGGCCCGCGTTTCTTCGTCAGAAACCAGTGGCTCGAGATGCACCCGATGGACGAGACCGAGAGGCTCGCCGACCTCAAGGAGAAGGACGGCCTCGGCTACTGCAACATCACCAAGTGCTGCACCGAGGTGTGCCCTGTAGGCATCAAGATCACCGACAACTCCATCATCCCCCTCAAAGAGCGCGTCGCCGACGAGTACTACGACCCGGCGAAGTGGCTCATGCGCAAGATCCGGGGCAACAGCCGCGAGAGGAACGGCAGCCGCAATGGAAGGTAACCCGCTGCAAGGCTTACGTCCATTAGACCGGACGCGTCGGAGACTGAATCTCCGACGCGTCCTTCGTCTGCAGCCGAACCTCAAAAAGACCGGCACCGCGTACGCGAGGCAGAGCGTGTATCGATCATCCCTGTTGGCGTAGGATGCAACGGCGATGATGCGGCTGTTCATGTTGGTGGCGATAATTGTGATGGCGCTGACTATGGCTGCTCCCGCGCTTGCCCAGGACTTGAGCAGCGCCAAGGAACTTCCACCCCCGAACACCGACTATCAGATAACCTCCGACGGTTATCTGATCCTGGAAGGTGATATCGTTTACCCTTGCGAAAGCCTACGGTTTCCCAACTACGACGTTAAGCAGTACGAGTCTTACCCGCCCGAATCGCAGGCCAAGATACGTAGTCGCTACAAGGAAGAGTACGAGGCGTTGGCGAAGGCTTGCACGGAGGCAGGCTTCCCGCCGGCGGACACGCTACCCCGCACGGGCGGTGTCCCGTTCGTCCTTGTGCCCGTTGGCGCGCTGCTAGGTGGTGCACTGCTTATCCGTACCATCGCATCCCGCTAAGCGCATTCCGAAGAACCAAGGCGCCTCTACCGCAAGTTTGCTGACTCTTGTGTCATTCTCTACATGTCCAATACCCACCAAAAGTTCACACTACCCCGTAACGTCGAGCAGGAACACCCTTACGCAGAACTGGAATGGTTCTGGTAGGTAGAGCGGCGCACGTTGAGAGGGCGTAGCTACGCGAAAGTGGCTACTTGGCCGCGGCCGTAGATAACTGTGGGAGGGGGCAAG
The DNA here is from genome assembly GCA_016781725.1 of Rubrobacter sp. Taxonomy (GTDB): domain Bacteria; phylum Actinomycetota; class Rubrobacteria; order Rubrobacterales; family Rubrobacteraceae; genus Rubrobacter_D. The sequence continues at coordinate 4,486 of JADDPU010000039.1, forward strand.
AGCGGACGACGGGCTTCGAACCCGCGACCTCCAGCTTGGGAAGCTGGCGCTCTACCAACTGAGCTACGTCCGCGTGAGCCGGTATTTTAGCACGCTCTCCGCGCCCCTTGCGCGTTTTGTTCCCGGAGCGGTGGTAGGATCGGAGTGAGATGGTGGCGACGCTGAAGAGAACGATTTTCCGGGAGCCGCGGGCGGGCAACATGAGCGGGCGGCTAGGATTCGTCGTGGCGGGCGTCGGGGTCTTCTTCGGGTGCCTCATGATCGTC
>JADDPU010000547.1 GCA_016781725.1 Rubrobacter sp.
CTGGACTTTGGCTGTTTGGGAGCAGCGAGGGTCCCGGTTCGGAGGCTTCCGAACCGCCGGAGGACCCGCCAAAGGGCCGGGATGGCGCTATCCGCGCAGCGAACCGTTCACCGAGTTGCCCATACCCGCCACTAGCGCCTCCTTTTTCGGCCACCCTCCCCCCATCGGCGCAAAGATGGGCCTAAATCCCTCCGTACCCCACAGCTCGGCCCGGTAGCCCCGCCACAAGGACCCCAACGACCACCTCCGCGCCCCTCCCCACCATCGACCCGCGGGCCGGATCGGTCCGGCTCCCAGGCCCCAAGCCCGAAAGCCGGCCAAGACCAAGAGCCCGTAGCACCACGCCCGCCACCTTACGGCTAGGATCGCCGAGCGCGGCCCCCAGCACTGCGCCTCCCCCAGCCCGAAGCCCGTCTTCATCTCCCTGTGGCACACCTCCACCTCCCACCGCTGCCACGCCCACGAGAGTAGTTCCTCTGCCGGGTAGGGCAAAACCCAACGCTCCCCCTCCCGAAGTGCCGAGACCATCCAGAACGCCGGCTTGCGCGTGCGCCGTCGGCCCGCACGCACCCGGTCGACGCCCTTGACCACCACCAGGAACACTGCTCGCTCGGACGCCTTCTTGACCACGAACGGCCCTTCTACCCGCCAACGCGCCGGGACCCGCCGGCCCCGCACCGAAAGCTCGTTGCTTCGCCAGCCGCCTCGCTTGCTCAACCACTCCTCGGGTCGGCGCGTCCTATCTCCGTACTTGCGGCGCCTGCCGCGGCGCTTCTCCGGCTCGGGCCTTTTGGGAAGCTCATAGAGCGCCCGGTTCTTGGCGCAGCGGGTCAGGAGCACCACGCCATCCTCGGGCGGCAGTTGTGCTCTAAACTCGGCCACCGAGAAGTCCCCGTCTCCCACAACCAGAAGCCTCTGCCCTTCGCGCCCGGCTGCGTCCAGGCTCTCCCTCAGCCACCGAACGCCCTCCAGGGCCGCCTCCCACTGCTTCTTCTTGGGCTCGAAGCCCGCCGCGGCTACTGCCTTCTCGGGGAAGGCCGGCTCCAGACGCAAGGGCAAAGCCCTGCTGTAACCCTCCTCGCTCGCGGGCAAAAGCGCCGCCAGGTGCAAGAAGCGCTGGGCGCGGTGGGGTCCTGGTCTAAAGGGCGGCGTGCGCGGGTGCTTCAGCCAGGAAGTTCCAGGCATCTTGTGGCTGGAGCGGGGCAGTTGCACGCCGTCCACCA
>JADDPU010000426.1 GCA_016781725.1 Rubrobacter sp.
GACTTGTTTAACTCCGGTCAGGAGTTCGGCGGTCTGCAGCCGCTAAGCTCCTAGGACGCTGGTCGGGATCGCTCGCGACGCTCCTGCCGCCCGAAGCTGGGTTGGCTTGCTATAGGCCTGCGACCCGCCGGCGTCCGGCGAGCGGGGTGGCTCAACAGAGGCGTGTTCTCACCCAAAGTCGGATTGTCCTCCGCGCGCCACGACAGCGATGCCCCGAACGCGAAGGAGGCTACGGGCGTGGAAGTGCTCATCGGCGTCGATCCCCACAAAAGGCGACGAACGTGGTCGCGGCGACGATCGACGAGCAAGGAGAGGTGGTCGGGCAGGAAACCTTTCCGGCAAACCGCAAAGGCTTGCGAGACCTGGAGCGGTGGGCAAAACGTTTCCCGCAGCGCCGCTGGGCGGTGGAGGGCGCCGCCGGCATCGGACGCCCGCTAGCACAGAAGCTTTTGGCCGCGGGCGAGGGGGTGGTGGATGTCCCGCCCAAGCTCTCGGCACGCGTGAGGGTGCTCTCGACCGGCAACGCTCGTAAGAACGACCGCCTGGACGCCACCTTCACCGCGCTCGCAGCCCTACGAAACGATCGGCTGGCCTCCGTCCAACCCGAGGACGGCCCCGAGGGACACGCCGAGGAGGTCTTGAGGCTGCTCACTGTGAGCGCCGGCGGGAGGACTTGGTAGCCGAGCGCACCCGCGCCCTCAATCGCCTGCACGTGCTGCTACGGGACCTCCTCTCCGACGTCGTCGGGAGGCAGCTCTCCGCCGATGCCGCCGCTAAGCTGTTGCGCCGTGCCAGGCCCAAGCACCCGGCGGGACGGGTCCGCAGGCGGCTGGCTTCGGAGCTGGTGCGAGACGTGCGCGCCCTGGACCGGAGGATAACCGTGCTCGACGAGCGCATCGCGGCCGAGGTGGAGGCCTCCGGCACCACGCTCACCGAGATCTTCGGTGTGGGGCCGATCCTCGCGGCCAAGATCATCGGCGTCGTGGGCGACGTGGCCCGGTTTCCGAGCAAGGCGCACTTCGCCTCCTACGCGGGGGTGGCGCCGATCGAGGCCTCAAGAAGCGGGGGGGTGGTCAGACACCGGCTCTCGCTCGCCGGGAACCGCACCCTCAACAAGGTGATGCACATGATCGCGGTCTGCCAGGCCCGCAGCGATCCTCGCGGCGGGGCGTACCACCGGAAGAAGCTGGCGGAGGGTAAGTCGCGCAGGGAGGC
>JADDPU010000261.1 GCA_016781725.1 Rubrobacter sp.
GTGGCCTAAGCCCTGCACGGCGACCGTGCGGCCTTCGAGGGAGGTGGTGCCGAAGACCTCCTCGACGCAGGCCCGCATCCCCTGCAGGACCCCGAGGGCGGTAAAGGGTGAAGGATCTCCCGAGCCGCCGCGGGTGACATCGACCCCGACGACGTGGCTCGTCTCGACCCGGATAAAGTTGGCGTCCTCCGTCGAGGTGCCGACGTCCTCGGCGACGATGTAGCGCCCGCCCAGAGTCTCGATGTAGCGCCCGAAGGAGCGGAAGAGGGCCTCGGACTTGTCCGCGCGCGGGTCCCCGATGATGACGGACTTGCCGCCCCCGAGGTTGAGGCCGCTCGCGGCGGCCTTGTAGGTCATCCCGCGCGCCAGGCGCAGCACGTCTACGAGGGCGTCCTCCTCCGAGGCGTAGGGGTACATCCGGCATCCGCCTAGAGCAGGACCGAGCGTGGTGTCGTGGATGGCTATGACGGCGCGTAGTCCCGTCGCCTTGTCGTGGCAGAACACGAGCTGCTCGTAGCGGTACTCCGCGAGCTTCTCGAAGACTTGCATACGCCTCTCCTTTCCCGACTCCGGAAGAGTATCCCGGAACTTCATTCTACTATCCGCGCCGCCCTATGCCGGAGATGTCGGGGCTTTCGCGCGTGCTAGAATGCCCGGCTATGCAGGGCGAGAGGTGGGACGTACTCCGAGGTAGAAGAGGCTGGACGGTTCGACGCCGAATACTTTAACCCCCGGGCGCGGAACATCATCGCCACCCTGTCGCACGACGGTTCGTCAATCTCTGGTGTGGCGAAGCTTGCCAAGCGGCCATCTCGACTGCTGAGCTGATGAAATTCCCATCTCCTTGCCGGACGATGCTACCCGCGGGCGGATCGCCGCTAAAGTACGCGAATCTTTCGACGCGCGGCGGGAAGCCTGTCGGTTGCTGGAAGAAGCGAAGACGATGGTCGAGAAGGCGATCCTCGGTGGTTAGGGTTTAAACTACTCGTTATGGATTGGAGAGAGTACATAACAGTAGACCCCGATGTCTGCCACGGCAAGCCTTGTATCAAGGGCACCCGCGTTATGGTCTCCGTGGTCCTGGACAACCTCGCGGCGGGGCAGACGCCGGAGGAGATCGCGGGGAGCTACCCTTCCGTCAACCGGGAAGCCGTACGGGCGGCCATCGCC
>JADDPU010000535.1 GCA_016781725.1 Rubrobacter sp.
GGACTTCGAGGACGCCCCGGACGCGGTGGGCGAGCTGCTGGCGAGGATGCAGGCGGCTACCAAGCCTCCCAAGCCCGCCGCCTTCGGCTACGTGGGCGAGGAGCACTTTAGGGGTTTCTTTGAGAGCGTCTATGACGTTAAGGAGTTCAAGTACGTGCGGCGCGCGGGTAGCCTACCCTCGGGACTCCCGCTCGTCTTTGAGTTCGCGCTTGCCCACCTGGACCAACCCGGGCACCTCTACACGGCTATCAACTTCTCGCCGACCTTTGGAGACCCGCTAGAGGGGACCACGCTGGCCGGCCCGCAGTTCAAGGCGAGCGGGATCCGCGGCTTTCTCTCCCAAGGCCACGCCCTGCCAAAGACGGAGCAGGCGTGGTACTTCTCACCGGCGAGCGTTGCGGTGGCGGCCCACATCATCACCCCGGCCCCCATCTTCCTCGACCGGGGCAAGACGCGCCTTAACATGGAGGGAGCCTAGACCGTGGCGAAGAAGGACTTTACCGGCGACCCGGGCGGCCTCATTGGTGATGCCATGTTCAGCGTCATAAAGCCGCTCTACAAAGAGGGAGAGAAGGCGAAGAGGGCGAGGCGGGCACCCCGTAGGACGTACTACTACGCATCGGAGCCGAAGGTCTCACAGAAGCAGATTATCTTTTCGGTCATGGGCCGCGCCATCCAGAACGCCGGCGCCTACTTCAGCGCCCGCGACCTCTACTATGCGGTTCGGCCGCTGGCCTACGCGCACGCCGATTGGGAGTACGGCAAGCGGCTGGAATACAACTACTTCTCTCAGACGCTACTCACCGAGTACCAGGAATGGCACGGCGCCATATCCGGCCTCTGGCGCGACCCTCGCGGCAACCTTCACGAACCGCACACCGGCAAGTCTGTAGCCTTGGGAACGCGCGAGGTTCTGGCCTACGAGTTTCCCGAGTACACCTTCGATAAGATCCTCTACGTCGAAAAAGAGGGCGAATGGCCGAAGTTGCAGGCGGCGCGCCTCGCGGAGCGTTACGACATGGCTATTGCTTCGGCCAAGGGCTACCCCGTCGAGGCCGTGCGGGAGCTGTTCAGCCGCGCCGAAGGCGGCGAGTACCAGCTCTTTTGCTTCCACGACGCCGACCTGGACGGCTACAACATCGCGCGCGTGATGCGCGAGGCTACGCGCC
>JADDPU010000611.1 GCA_016781725.1 Rubrobacter sp.
CCCCTACGTATTACCGCGGCTGCTGGCACGTAGTTAGCCGGGGCTTCCTCGAAAGGTACCGTCAAGCTAGGGGCTATTAACCCTTCGCCCTTCGTCCCTATCAACAGGGCTTTACGACCCGAAGGCCTTCATCGCCCACACGGTGTTGCTGGGTCAGGCTTTCGCCCATTGCCCAAGATTCCTGGCTGCTGCCTCCCGTAGGAGTCTGGGCCGTGTCTCAGTCCCAGTGTGGCTGATCATCCTCTCAGACCAGCTACGCATCGTCGCCTTGGTGGGCCGTTACCCCACCAACTAGCTAATGCACCGCGGGCCCATCCCTCGCCGGATGGCCGAAGCTACCTTTCCTCTACTCGCCATGCGGCGCGTAGAGCGTACGGGGTATTAGCCGGAGTTTCCCCCGGTTGTCCCCCTGCGAGGGGCAGGTTGCCCACGTGTTACTCACCCGTTCGCCACTTTACTCACCCCGAAGGGCTTTCTCGTTCGACTTGCATGCCTAAAGCACACCGTCAGCGTTCGTCCTGAGCCAAGATCAAACTCTCCGAACTATACCGCTCAGGCGCCGAAGCGCCTAAAACTAGGTAATGGTTGGTGCGGGCGCCACCCGCTCGACGATCCGCATTTTACTCTCGGACCGCGAAGAGTCAGTCTCGGCGGTTTTCAGACGGGTTCTCTTACCCAATCTTTCACTGCTATTCAGTTTTCAAGGCCTCAAGCCCCTCGCCTCTCGGCGGAGCCGACGGAGACCAACTCTCCGATGGCGACCAAAACGCCCACCTCTCGGCGGGCCCGGTAAGCGCTCCCAACCTGTCGGGAGGTCTACCTAAAAGCCGCTCTCGTTTGTCAAGTGGTCCCCCTTCATCAGCTAGAGAAGTATAGCACCCCCTCCCCTGGTGTCAAACCCCAAGATGAGGATTTTTTCGGCGCTAGCCTCTCCCCCCTGACGGCTCTCCGATCCAGCCTCTCGGCCGACTCGGGTCGTCAGCGAGCGGGATTATAGCGCCGCCGCGGAGGGCGTCAAGGGGCCGGCGCGAAAAAAATTCTAGCCGGCCCGATCGGCGACGGCGAGGCGGGCGTAGCGGCGCTTGCCGACCTGGAGAACCTTGCCGTCGAGCGCGCTTGAGGCGAGCGAGAGCCTCTCGTCGCCGACGACCTCCCCCCCGAGCCGTACCGCGCCCCCCTTGATAAAGCGGCGGGCCTCGCCGTTGGTCGACGCGAAGCCGGCGCGCGTGATGAGGTCGACGATCCACACCTCTTCGCCGGCCGGCACCTCGACCATCGGCGCGTCCTCGGGAACCTCGCGCCGCACGACCGCGTCGAAGGTCTTCTCGGCGTCGGGTACGGCGGAGACGCCGTGGAAGAGCCCGACCAGGGAGCGGGCCAGCTCGCGTTTCTGGGCGACCGGCTCGGCCTCGGGCATCGGGCGGTCGAGCAGGAGGGAGTAGTAGTCGGGCATGAGTTGGTCCTTGATGCTCATGGCCTTGCCGAACATCTGCTGGGGCGGGTCGGTGACCCCTATGTAATTGCCGACGGACTTGCTCATCTTGACGGTTCCGTCGGTGCCTATGAGGAGCGGGGTAGTTACCACGCACTGCGGCCGCTTGCCGTAGTACTCCATCACCTGACGGCCCATCAGCAGGTTGTAGAGCTGGTCGGTGCCGCCGAGCTCCACGTCGGCGTCTATGGCGACGGAGTCGTACGCCTGCATCAACGGGTAGAGGAGCTCGGTCAGGGTTATGGGGTCGTTCGCGGCGTGGCGCTTGCTGAAGTCGTCGCGCTCGAGGATGCGGGCCAGCGTGGTGGCACGGGTCAGCCCGATCAGGTCGGCCATCCTGAGGGGCGCCAGCCACTCGGAGTTGCGGCGCACCTCGGTCCGGTCGCGGTCGAGGATGAGGTAAGCCTGCTCGAGGTAGGTCCGCGTGTTCTCTTCTATCTGCTCAGGAGAGAGGATCGGACGGGTCTTGGAGCGCCCGGAGGGGTCCCCTACCCGCGCGGTAAAGTCGCCTATTACCAGGACGGCCTTGTGCCCGAGGTCCTGGAACGCGCGTAGCTTCTTCAGCACCACCACGAAGCCGAGGTGGATGTCCGGGGCCGTCGGGTCTATCCCGAGCTTGACCCTGAGCGTCTCGCCGCTCGCGAGGCGCCGATCGAGTTCCTCGCTAGGGATCACGTCCACCGCGTTCGCGTAGATCGATTGTAGGCCGGAATCGGTCTTCATTAACGGATCGCAACCTCTTCGCAATAAGACTGTAACCTGCCTCGGCGTAGTGTAGTATACCGGCTCGATGGCCCGCACCCACGAGAGGAAGACCGGCCGGGGCAGGGGAGCCAGGGACCCCCGGCGACCGGCCTCCATACGACCGGTACGGCTACCTGACCACCGCAAAAACGGGAAGTCTGGCGGCGGCTTGGGGTCCAAGATCCTGCGGTTCGTCGGCATCCTCTCTCTGGGCGTGCTGGTCGCCGCGGTCGCGTTCGCTGCGGGCGGGTACCTGGGGGTGGTCAAGGGCGTAGAGCGGCTCGGCGAGCCGCAGAACTTCGAGACCTCCCCTACCTACATCTATTCGGCGCCGCTCGGCGGTAACGAGGATTCGCGGCGGGTGATCGGGACCATCTCCCAGGGGCAGAACCGAAAGACCGCCTCCCTAACGGAGATGCCGCCGCAGCTGCTCAACGCGGTGGTCGCCAAGGAGGACGAGCGTTTCAGGGAGCACGGCGGGGTCGACCTCTGGGGCATCATGCGCGCGCTGTGGGTGGACATCCGGGCGGGCGAGGCGGTCGAGGGTGCCAGCACCATCACGCAGCAGTACGTCAAGAACGCCTACCTCTCCCAGGACCGATCCATCACGCGCAAGGTCAAAGAAGCTCTCATCGCCATAGAGATAGAGCGCCGAAAGGAGTCGAAGGACGAGATCATCGCCGACTACCTCAACACCGTCTACTACGGTAATGGCGCCTACGGGGTGGAGGCGGCGGCGGAGACCTACTTCAACAAGGCCGTCGAAGACCTGACGATCGCCGAGTCGGCGACCCTGGTCGGGCTCCTGTGGTCTCCCTCCACCCTCGGGGAAGACCGCGAGGGGGCACGCTACCAGCGGGACCTCGTGCTAAGGAAGATGTTCGAGACCGGCTATATCCCAAGCCAGGACTACAACGAGGCGCTCGAAGCGCCGATGCCCGAACGGTGGCCGGCGGTCCCGATGGGGCAATCCGGGTTCACCGGCCCGGCCGCCACCCTCGACTTCGCGGAGCTCGCCTACGAGGAGCTGATCTCCATGTACGGCGCGAACACCGTCCTGCTCGGGGGTCTGAGCGTCTACACCACCATAGACCTCCCCATGCAGGTCACGGCGCGCGAAGTCGCCTACGGCCCGAATGGGTACCTGCCCGGTCCGCAAGACCCCGACCTAGCACTCGTCTCCCTGGAGCCAGAGACCGGCCGCATAAGGGCGATGGTGGGCGACAGGGACGAAAGCTCCCAATTCAACCTCGTCACCCAGGGCAGGCGCCAGCCTGGCAGCGCGTTCAAGCCGTTCGCCCTCATAGCCGCCCTCGAGCAGGGCATCGACCCCGACAGCGAGTACGTCTCCGAGAAAAAGAAGGAGTACTACGTGGACGTGGGGCTGGACAAGCCCGAGAAGTGGACGGTCAGGAACTACGACGGGATCGTGCGCGGAAAGATCACCCTCGCCGAAGCGCTCTGGTGGTCGGACAACACCGTCTTCGCGGACCTGGCTATGAACCCCGACGGTCGGGGCCTGGAGAACGGGCCAGAGAAGATAGTGGACGTCGCCAAGAGGCTCGGCATCTCCGTGGACTTTCCGCAAGAGCCCCACCCTTCCGTCGTCCTCGGCACGCAGGAGGTCTCCCCCCTCGAGATGGCGGCGGCCTACGCGACAATAGCCAACGAAGGGCGCAGGGTGGAACCCACCACGATCTCCCGGGTAGTGAGAGACCGGGGCCAGGGAGAATCGAAGGTCCTCTACGAGGCCCCCGAGCACCCCGAAGGCGAGCAGGTCATAGACGAGGAGATAGCCCACAAGGCTACCGAGATCATGATCGGGGACGTCACCGAGGGCATCGCCAAGGACGCCTCCCTGGGAGACCGGCCCGTGGCCGGAAAGACCGGCACCAGCGAGAACTTCTTCGACGCCTGGTTCGTCGGCTATACCCCCCAGCTGGTCACCGGCATCTGGATGGGATACGGGGAAGGCGGACAGACCCTCGAGTACACCCTCGACTACGCCCGAAAGCTGAACGGTCTCTCCGGCGGCGTGACCCCTGCGGAGATCTGGCAGACTTACATGACGGAGGTCATGAGGGGTAAGCCCATAGAACAGTTCGAGGGCGTCGAGATGCCCGAAGAAGAGGAACAGGAGCCACAACCCGGCGAAAACCCGACAGCCATCCCGGACGACGACCCCACGAATACCACCGCCGGGGCCGTTACCACGGATCCTCCCCTTGACGAGCCTGTCATCATAGCCCCTGGAGGCGCCGCGAGCGCCGCGCCCTCCAGCGTCGCCCCGTCTTCCAGTGCCGCTCCGGCTAGCCCCGATCCGTCGAGTGCTGCCGCTTCCAGCGCCGCTCCCGCTAGCGCTGCTCCTTCGAGCGTGGAGCCTTCGAGCGCGGC
>JADDPU010000182.1 GCA_016781725.1 Rubrobacter sp.
GCCTGTCCTTGCCGGACCTAGCGACGCTGCTTGAACCCGTCGTGTCCGGCTACGGCGTGGGAACGACGGCGATCGGTCGCGACGAGCGCGACCCCGCCGGTCACGAGCAGCGCGCCGAAGGCGAGGAATCCAAGGTCCCATGACAGGGGGCCTCCGAGGTCGTCGCGCACGTGGTGGATGCCGAGGATGAGGTGATCGATGCTGCCCTCGACCAGGTTGAACATCCCCCAGCCGGCCAGCAGCAGCCCGGTCAGGCTGCGGGACGTGGCGCGGGTTCCGTTGCGGAGCGCGGCCCACAGCAGGTACAGGCCGAACAGGGTGACGACCCACGTGGCGGCGTGGAACAGCCCGTCCCACAGCGTGTTGTCCTCGAGTGAGGGCACGGTCGTCGCAGGGAAGCTGGCGTGGACGCCGTAATCGCTTCCCATGTGATGCCACTGCAGGATCTGGTGCAAGAGGATCCCGTCGAGGAACCCGCCGAGCCCGAGGCCCAGGGACAACCCGGGCACGGTCAGGCTCGCCGTCGTCGCGCTGTCACCTCTCCGTGTCACCGTAGTTGTCCTGGCCATACGTCCTCTTGGAGCTGAACTCCTGGCGGTCGACCGTACCCACCCGATGTTCCTCGACCCTCGCGCTCAGCCTCTCGCTCGTGGACACCCGACGTAGGCGCCGTTCACGATCCCTCCTCGAGTGGCCGCGGCCGAGTAACGAGACAGTCGACGGGTAGGGGTCGAGAGATGACGACGGAGGGAGAACGCGGTGCAGATCGACAAGGACAAGATCCTTAACTTCCTGAAGGACCGGGGACAGCAGGACAAGGCGGCCGAGGCGGACCGGCAGCTACCTGACAAGGTCGACCCCCAAGAGCATTCGGGGCTGTTGCAGCGCCTTGGCGTCAACCCCCAGGACCTGATCGCCAAGTTCAAGGGCGGCGGCGGCTTCGGCAGCATGTTCGGGAAGAAGTAGCCCCTCCGCTCGACTCCCACGACGGTGCCGACCGAGCCATGGACGGCGATCTCCTCACCCGCTGGCGGGCATGAAACGGCGTCCCAGAGCGTTTGGCGGTCGTCGAGGGGCTCGGCCCGGGCCCCCAGGATCCAGTGCGTCGACGCGAGGCTGGTACGCAACGTCAAGGACACCCGCCAGCCCACGATGCGCCGGCTGAACACGTCGATGACGAACGCGGCGTAGGCGAAGCCCGACCAGGTGGCCCCATAAGTGATGCCGGCTACCCACAGGGCGTTGGGACGTGCGGCGTAGAAGCGACGTTTGACCAGGTCGGCGGGGGCCCGTGCCGGCGGGGATCGTGGTGCGCCGGCCCTTCCCCCTGACCCGCCCGGCGAGACCCATCTGCCGCATGAGGCGCTCCGCGGTGCAGGGGGCGACGGTCATCCGCTCCCGGTTGAGCCGACGCCGCAGCTTGCGGGCGCCGTAGACGGGCGTAGTTCTGCTCGTGGACCCGGCGGATCTCAGTCCGCGGCCGCTCGTCGTTGACGCGGCGCCGGCACGGCGGACGGCCATCGGGTGGCAACCCGAGTGCCTCGCTCACGACGGGCTTGGCGTCCACGGTCATCGCGACACCGTGCCCTCTGGCTCAACGGGCTGGTGAGCGGCCTGCGCAGCACCGAGGTGACTCGGCGATTCGGCATCGACGGCGCCGACGTGCACGGCGACACGCCGACGGCCGAGGTGGAGACGCCGCGAAGCGTCGCCGGGACGGCAATGATCCCGAGCCACGCGGCTGCGAAGCCGACACCGAGTCGGACCGAGAGGTCGGGCTCAGCCTCTAACGGCAAGCGCGGTCAGTAGATTGGTTGGACCCCAAGAACTCGACCCTCCAACGAGGGCGGGCTATCGGTCGCCGGTTCGGTTCGTTGCCAACTCGAGCAGGCACGAGGCGGTACCGGGCACGGCCGCGTGGTGATCGGACATCCGGGCGAGAAGAAGCGCACCTTCCAGCGCAGCGACGAACGTCGTGGCGAACGCCTCGGCGTCCAGACGCGAGGCGAACTCGCCGGCGTCGATCGCCTGCTTCGCCTGGGCAGCGACCCAGGTGATCTCCTGTTCGAAGAACATCTCGATCTCGGCGCGTGTCGCGAGGTCGATGTCGGTCCAGTCGGCAGCCGCTGCGCCGCACAGGCACAACAGGTCGCGCTCGGCCGGCGCGAGGAACAAGGAGGCGTAGGCCTCCAACCGGTCGCGCGCGCTGCGCCCCTCCATGGCCTCGACTCGCTGTCGGAACTGTGCCCGGTACTGCGCGACCGCAGCGGCCAGAAGGTCGGCCTTGTGCGGGAAGTGGTGATGGATCGAGGGCGCCTTGATGCCGAGTTCGTCTGCGATCGATCCGTAGCTGAAGCCGGTCACCCCTCGCGACTGGATGGCGTGGCTTGCTGCCTCGATCACCTCGCGACGGATGTCCCGTCCACTTGGGCGTGCCATGGTCGACCTTCCGCTCGCGGCCGCTCAGCCTGCCGACACTGGTTCGGCGAGATACGAGGCGCCCCGCATCTCCGACGCGGTGGCCTCGACCGGGTGAACCGTGAGCAGTGCCTGATCGGCCTCGCGCAGTCGGTCGCACCAATCTCGGGCCGGCCCGTGCCCGAGGTACCGGCGAGCGGCCTTCCGATACGAAGAGGTCAAACCCTGCACGTGTTCGATGGTGACAGGACCCCGAATGCGCAGGCTGCGATAGGGAAAGCCCTCGGTGTCGATCGTGACGGCGACGGCATCACCGTTGTGCAGCTCGTCGAGCTTGCGCGATCCGGCGAAGGTGGACAGCTCGAGGGTTCTGCCGGTCCATCGGAACCACAGCGGAGCGACCCTGGGCTTCCCCGCGGCATCGTTCCACGCCAGCCGGGCCGGAACGCGCGACTCCAACAGCAGCTGCACGTTTCTCGACAGCGGCTCCCGCAGGGCAGATGGCAGCCTCGCGTGGTGATTCTGACCGGCCAGCTCGCTTCTTCTTATCCGTTCGCTCATCTACACCATCCGTTCGGCCAAGAGTCTACTACCATATAGACACATGCGATTGAGTGCCACAAGCCACGTCGATGCCGCCATCGTGGGCGCCGGTATCGCCGGTCTGGTGACGGCGACCCGACTGATCGAGGCCGGCGTGAGCTGCGCGGTGCTCGAGAGCCAGGACCGGGTCGGCGGAAGGCTTCTGACCCACTACAGCTCGGCCGGGCGCTTCGATCTCGGCGCCACGTGGTACTGGCCGGGCGAGACCCGAGTGGCTGCGCTCATCGAGGAGCTACAGATCCCGACGCATGCCCATCACCTCGCCGGGGACGCGATGTACCACGTGCCCGGTGGGGCCCAGCGCATGGACGGGAACCCGATCGACGTTGTCTCCGGTCGCTTCAGCGACGGCGCATCCTCGCTGGCCGAACGCCTCGCAGACCGCTTGGGCGACCCCGTCTCGTTGCGAACGACCGTGCATGAAGTCGCCTACAGCGAGAGCGAGCTGAAGGTCACCCACACGCATGGCTCGCTCTCGGCCCGGCACGTGGTCTTGGCGCTCCCCCCACCGCTTGCCGTCCACAGCATCGACTTCCGCCCTCCGCTCCCGGACCACCTGCACGACCTGGCCACGGCCACCTCGGTGTGGATGGGGACCGCGACCAAAGCAGTCGTCGTCTACCGGGAGGCGTTCTGGCGCCACGACGGACTGGCGGGTGCCGCAGTCAGCCATGTCTGGCCGCTCCGCGAGCTCCACGACATGAGTGGCGTCAACGGTGACCCGGCGGCGCTCTTCGGATTCGCGCCGCTCGGCCCGGGTGCTCCGACGCCGACCGAGCACGACATCGTCAACCAGCTCGTTGAGATCTTCGGATCCGATGCGGCGGCGCCACTCGAGGTCATCATCAAGGATTGGCGCCTCGATGGACACGCGGTGCCGCCGGGCGCCCGCCCGCTCACCCCGATGGAGACCTACGCGCATCCTCGCTATCAGGAACCGGCGGGCGATGGCCGCATCCACTGGGCTTCGACCGAGACCGCTCCGGACGCGCCGGGCCACATCGAGGGCGCGATCGCTGCAGCTGCGCGCGCCGTGAAGGCCATCACTACCGACCGTTCTGCAATCTACGGAGCCACCTCTCAGCCACAGCAAGGAGATCACTGATGCCCTCCCCAACCCTGCGCGACCTCCTCGGCGAGTTCGACCGCGCCCTCGCCTACACCACGGACCTCCAGGTCGGACTCATGCCCGAGCAGATCGCCTGGCGTCCGGAAGCAGAGTCATCTGGGATCGGTTGGCACCTCGGCCACCAGGGCGCCGTCGCCCACTACATGCTCCGGAACCTCACCGCCGCCGAACCGAGCATCGATGCCGACATCGACGCCTTGATGGACTCCGCCACTCCCGAACGCCACCGGGGTGACCTCCCATCGCTCGACCGCATCCGCGAGTACCGCAGCGTGGTCGCTGAACGGATCCATTATCGGATCGGACAGATCGACCAAGGCGCCGTCGGAGCACCCAACCAGCTCCGGTTCATCGCGTCGACGCTGCTCATCGCACTCATCAACCACGAGTACCAACACAGCAAGTGGATCGGCGAGCTTCGCACCGACACCTTCGGACTCGATGCACCGCCGCTCCCATCCTCGCCTCGACTCAGAACGATCGACGACTACGTAGTGCTCACCGATCCGTCCTGAGAGCTCGTCAGCCAC
>JADDPU010000194.1 GCA_016781725.1 Rubrobacter sp.
AGCAGCCCGGTGACAACTACTGGTACATGTACTGCACGAAAGACCCGTTCAACGATGAGGACCACGCCGCCGGAAGGTACGGTACCTTCACCGGCATCCCGGTATTTCGGTCGAACGATCTGGTTAACTGGACGTTCGAGGGTGAGGTCCTTGAGGAAGTCCCTGATTGGGGCGAACCGACTTCGGGCCTGTGGGCGCCGGAGATCTCGTATTTCAACGACCGGTACTACCTGTACTACGCCATGCCCGATCCCAAGGCAGAGGTGAGTGGCGCGCCGAACTGTGGGTTCGAGCCCGCCATTGGGGTCGCCACGAGCGAGAGTCCGCTCGGCCCGTGGAAGGACCTCGGTCGCCCCGTCGTCGAGCCCCGCTACAACGGTCCTCCGCGTCCCTTCGGGGAGCGCGAGTGCAACTTCTTTTGGACGATCGATCCCGAAGTGCTCGTGGAGGGTGATCAGAGATACCTCTACTACGGCAGCTATTATGGCGGCGTCCAGGGGCGCGAACTTTCCGCTGATGGCTTCGTAGCGGATCCCGAGAAGGCCGTGCAGGTGACGGGCCCGAACCGCTACGAAGCCCCCGAGATCGTCAAGCGGGATGGTTACTATTACCTGCTCGTGTCGGCCACGAATTGCTGCGCCGGTCCGCTCACCGGCTATACAGTGTTCGCCGGGCGCTCGACCAGTCCGCTCGGCCCGTTCGTTGATCGCGAGGGCGTGCCTCTGCTCGTGGACATCGACCGCGGGGACGACGCAAGCGCGGGTTCGGACGGCCGTATCGGCGGTACGCCCGTGCTCAGCATGAACGGCAACCGCTGGGTGGGCCCCGGCCATAACACCGTCTTCCAGGACTTCGAGGGGCAGTCGTGGACGATCTATCACGCCATCGACCGCTTCGATCCCTACTTCGACGAGACCAATTTCACGAAACGGCCGGTGCTCTTAGACGCGCTCGACTGGATCGACGGATGGCCAACGGTCCGCGGCGGGCGGTGGGTTTCTGATACGCCGCAACCGGCGCCTGCCGCACAGCCTGGCGACAAGAGCAAGTACAAGATGCGCACGCCGATCGAGGATCGACCTGGCGCGCTCGTCTTCGCGGAGGAGTTCGATACGACGAGCGCCCCGGAGGGCTGGGAGTGGGTGCGCCAGCCCGGCGCCGGTACCTACGGC
>JADDPU010000212.1 GCA_016781725.1 Rubrobacter sp.
AAAACCATCCAGGCATCTCGAGGGCACCGGCCTGGCAATCGATTAGTATTCTCTGCGGTATGGTGCTTTACCTGATGGCCCTCCTTGGCGTCGCCTTTTTCGCGGTGAGCGGCGCGTTGAGGGCCGGCGACAAAGGGATGGACTTCTTCGGCGTGCTGGTCATAGCGGCGATCACGGCGACCGGCGGCGGCACCCTCAGAGACATGCTGCTCGGGACCAAGCCGGTCTTCTGGATAGAGGACACCGCCTTCCTGCTCGTAAGCCTCGCCGCGGCGACGGCCACCGTGCTCTACGCCCGCTTACGCGAGCCGCCAAGTAACACCCTGCTCGTGACCGACGCGTTCGGCTTATCGGTGGCCACCGTGTTCGGGGCCCAGGCCGCGGCGCAAGCCGGGGCGTCACCCCTGATCGTTATCGTCATGGGCGTGACCACGGGTGTTGCGGGCGGGGTTCTGCGTGACGTGCTCTGCGCGGAGGTGCCCTTGATCTTGAGAAAGGAGATCTACGCGACCGCCTCGATGGCCGGAGCCGTCGCCTACGTGCCCCTGGATGGGTTGGCCTATGCGAACCCCGCTATCACCGTCGTCCCCATGGTGATCGTCTTCGCCGTTCGCCTCGCCGCCATCTGGTTCGGTATCCACAGACCGACGTTCACCCCGGATAGGGAAGCGTGATCCCTCCAGGTTCCGGGCGCCAGGTCATTGGGCAATACGGGTGTTCATGGCTCGCTAACGGCTGGGCACTACCCCGAAGCGAGGTCCACAGCACGCTTCGGGTAATGACGGGCGCCCGATCCGCCGGGCCCGACTTCAGAACCTGCATGGGGGCGAACCCGCGGAACCCTATTCGCGACCCCGGCTTTCGGAGAAGCGCTCCGCGATCCGGCCGGCGGATCTCTTACGAAAGGGGAGCCTTTCGGCTATCGGCGGGCGACCACGATACCGCTGCCGCCGACGCGCTTGGCCATCTTGAGGGCCTTGAGCGTCTCCGCCATAATCTCCCCCGGGCTCGCCCCGTGCGTGGGGTACTCGGCCACCCCGACGTCCACCTCGAAGTCGCCAGGGTCGCCGGCCAGGAGATCCAGGACCCGCTCCGCTACGCGGTAGGCACCCTCACTGTCCTCCCCGGGTAGGATCGCGCAGACCTCGTCGTCGCCGAAGCGGGCGTGCACCGAGTTCTCCGGCGTGGACTCCCGCACGGCCTCCGCGAGCCTGCGCAGGATCCGCCTGGCACGTTTGACCCTCCCTGCCGCTACGGTCTCGGTGAAGTCGGCGACGTCGAAGACGGCCACGGAGAACCGCTCGTTCGAGGCGACTGCCTGCGGCAGCAGTAGCCGGTTGAACTGGTCCCGGTCAGGCAACCCGGTCACGAGGTCGGTCGCGGCGGCCCTGCCCAGCGCCTGTTCCATCTCCCGCCGCACTATGGCGTCGAAGGCCTCGAGCCCCGTCTCGGTGGCCCAATCCGAGGCCTGCATCAGCTTCGCGAAAAAGCGCGCAACCTCGCCGCCTGGTATCTTGGAGAGGTCCACACCGCCCTCCACGGAGCGCCAGATGCACCGCCGCAGGACCGCGTAATCCGCTATGACGCCGACCGCGTCCCGTCCTAGCTCGTGCTGGGTCTCGGCGATGCCGGCGACGAGCGCTCGCGAGGCTCCGCCCCGGCTGAAGGTCGCGACGGTGTCGGGGCTCCGCAGGAAGCCGACGAACGCCGAGACGAGCTCCTCCATCCTGGCGACCATTGGAGCGCCGGTCTCGTCGTCGAGAGCCCTCCTGCTCTGCCTCCAGCAGGAGAGTATGCCGGCCATATCTTCGTTGATGCGGTCCGAGATCCTGGGTGAGCCATCCATGATCCTTAGTATACCCGCGCCCCGAGAGCGGCACCCGAAAGCAACGCTACCTTACGGCCCCAAAGACTCCGGATGCAACTTTTTTGCGGCGGCGCGCGTATATAAGGGTGCAGTGGCAACCATCGGGTGAACGCTTACACGGAGGGGGCGAATGGGGAGTTTAGGGAGCCGGGTTTCACGGTAAATCAATACTAGTTTCTAAAATTGATCTCGGGTAGGATTGGTATTTAGCGAGGAGGACATTTTGAGACCGAGTTTTGAGAAGCCTAAGGACAACCAGAAGCCGACCCGAGAGTCGGAGACGCCGGAGCTTCTGGCGAAGTACCTGGCGCACATCGGCCAGGGCCACCTCCTCACCCACAAAGAGGAGATAGAGCTGAGCAAGAGGGCCAAGTCCGGCGATGTCAGGGCCAAGCAGCGCCTCATCGAGAAGAACCTCAGGCTCGTGGTATCGGTGGCCAAAAAGTACCGCGGCTACGGGCTGCCCTTCGAGGACCTCATCCAGGAGGGCAACATAGGGCTCATGAAGGCCGTCGAGAAGTTCGACCCTGACAGGGGTTTCCGTTTCTCCACATATGCCACGTGGTGGATAAGGCAGGCGGTGCAGCGGGCGGTTGCTGACAAGGGACGCACCATCCGCGTCCCCGTGCACATGACCGAGAAGATAAGGAAGGTAAGCCGGGCCATGGGCGAGTTGGCCCTCGACCTCGAGCGGGAGCCCTCAGAGGAGGAGGTCGCCTCGCACCTGGGGTGGGATTCCGAGGAGGTCCGCCTCACGATGCGGGCCATGCCTGACGCCACGAGCCTCGACCAGCCGGTCTCGAGCGAGGAGACGGCCTCCCAGCTCGGGGACTTTATCGAGGACGATCGGGTCTCAGACACGCCTGACACGGTGATGAGAGAGATGGAGACCGCCAACCTCAAGGAGGCGATCGCGCGCCTGCCGGAGAGGGCTCGCTACGTTCTGGTCAGGCGCTACGGGCTCGACGACCACGAGCCTGCGACGCTGGCCGAGCTTGGCGACGAGCTCGACATCTCGCGCGAAAGGGTAAGGCAGCTGCAGCGCGAGGCCGAGCGCATCTTAAAGGGTGGCGAGTACGGCCGCGTGCTGCGCGACGCCGTAGCCTAGTTCTCCGTTCGTTGGGTCGGAGCTACCGGACGCCCCTGCGTTGCTGATCTCGAGGAGCGTGAAGGGGAACCTCCTTCTGCTCCTCTCCGCGGCGGCCTTCGTCCTCTTCTCGGCCGCGGCCGGCGCCCGGCTGCTCCATCCGGTGGACACCCGGATACTCCGGGCGTCGCAGAGCCGAACTTCCGGCTTGCTGGATGCGGCGGGGACGGTCTTCTCGGTTGTGGGCGGGGTAGAGTTCGTCGGGTTGGCCGCGGCAGCGCTGGCCGGATGGTTGGCGCTGAGCGGCCGCGGGCCGCTCGCGGGACGGCTCCTCGTGGCGTTTGTGGTTACCGGGTTCATAGAGCTCGTCCTAAAGACCGTGTTGCCTCAGGTGCCGGTGCCGCAAGGGGTGGGGCGCACCCCCGATCCCTCGGTATTTGACGTGGAGACCCCTTATCCGTACCCGAGCGGTCACGTGCTGCGCTCGGTTCTCCTGCTTGGCGCCCTCTACGTCCTGTGGCCGAACGCGTCTTTTCGGGTAGTGATCCTGGTCCTGCTGGTCTGCGCGGCCGCTAGCAGGGTCTACCTCGGGACGCACTGGCCCTCGGACGTGATAGGGGGAGTCCTCCTCGGGGTGGCGGGCCTCGCGTGGGTGTTCGGAGAAGGCAAGAGAGGAGCTTAGGTTGGAGATAACCGTCGTGGGATCCGGCACCGTCGTGCCCCGGCTGCAGAGGCGACAGAGTTGTGTAGTGGTTCGCGCCGGCGGGGAGACGCTAATCTTCGACCTGGGGGCGGGCGCGGTCCGCGGCATGCTGCGGGCCGGCCTGGATCCCTTTGCGGCGGATCGCATCTTCTTCACCCACTTCCATCCCGACCATACGGTCGACGTCGTCCCCCTCCTCTTCGGTATGAACTACGGGGCCGACGAGGTGCGTAG
Organism: Rubrobacter sp.; assembly: GCA_016781725.1. GTDB lineage: Bacteria > Actinomycetota > Rubrobacteria > Rubrobacterales > Rubrobacteraceae > Rubrobacter_D. The sequence continues at coordinate 3,892 of JADDPU010000212.1, forward strand.
CCGCCCCCTGCACGTGGCGGGACCCGAGCCCTTCGCGCGCTTCTGGGGCTCGGTGATGGACGTGTGGGGAGAGTGGATGGCCGGGGACTACCCAACCCTCGTCTCCGAGTTGCCCCACGAGTGTCCCGCCCCGGTCGACCTGGCCGGGTGCAGGCTCTCGTGGGCTCCAGCAGAGCATCGGCCGGAGAGCATAGCTTACCGGCTCGACGCCGACGGCGGAGCGTTCGTGTACACCGGCGATACAGAGTACAGCGAGTCCGTGGTAGGGCTGGCGCGCGGCGCCCACACCCTGCTGATCGAGTGCTCCTTCCCCGATGACACCCCGGTCCCCGGGCATCTGACGCCCTCCGGCGTGGCGCGGATGGCGACCGAGTCAGGCGCCGGGCGAGTAGTCCTCACCCACCTCTACCCCGCGGTCGACAACGATCTCCTAGTCTCCGAGGTCGGCAAGGGATACGACGGCGAGGTCGTAGTGGCCGAAGACGGCCTGAGGTTCGCCGTCTAGAGGGGGCCTCGCGCACGCCCACCGCGCCGATGGGGAGGGCGCCGTCGAACCCTATCGTCCTCAGTACTTCCGGTTCAGGCCGACGGCGTCCCCCCTCCCGAGCGTCCGCTCCGACGTCTGGCAGGGGCCGTTGGACTCAGAGCTCATAGTCAGGTTGGGATGAGAAGACTCGGAGACGTCCCCCAGGCCGAAGGTGTGGCCCCGCTCGTGGGTCACTGTGGACTCCACGTCCTGCAAACCGCGGCACGAACGCTTCACCCTCGCGGTCCAGCGGTA
>JADDPU010000371.1:0-9616 GCA_016781725.1 Rubrobacter sp.
ATGTCCTGGCATACGTCTTGTGGCTCCACGAACGGGCACGCGTCTCCGAGAGCCTGCCCGCGGACGTAGTAAGGGGCGTCACCCCCGACCCGGACGACGACTACCTCGTGGGCCTAGCCGCCGTGCCCGGCGTCTCATACCTGGTCTCAGGGGATCCCCACCTGCTTAGCCTTCCCGACCGCCTCGTCAAAGACGGGGACGGTCGCGCCCTGTCTCGTGTGGTAACGCCGCGCGAGTTCCTGAATGAGCTGGAGAGGCCGGGGTAAGATAACAGGCATGGCCGCAAAGAGAGAACCTCGCCTGGAGGACCGCCTCGTCCTGCACGCCTGGATGAACTCCCTCTTCGGCTACGCCGACACGCGCGAGATGCTCACCGATCTGGAGAAGGCGGCAGAAGGCTTCGACGGCGCCGGCCGCAGCTACGTCCTCGAGCGCCTGCTCTCCCGCGGCCAGGAACTAAAGATCCCCGAGGCCGACCTGGAACGCTACGACGCCAACGTCCGAGGTCATCTCGCCGCCATAAACCGCCGGCGTCCCGAGCCCGTCACCCTGCGCTACTTCCAGCATGTCGCCGCGCTCTACACAGAGGTCTTCCTAGACCGGCGCGCCCGCGACCCGGAGGCCCTGGCCGCGGAGCTCAACGCCTTCGCCGCGCGGCGGGAGGAGCCGGTCGTGTTCGAAGCGGGCGATCTGGACAAGCTTGCGTTCTGGATGGCGACCGGCAGCGGCAAGACGCTCCTCATGCACCTCAACTACCGGCAGTTCTTGCACTACGAGGGAGAGCCGCCGGACAACGTGCTGCTCATCACTCCCAACGCGGGGCTCACCGCGCAGCACCTGGAGGAGATGAGGATGTCCGGCATACCGTGCGAGCGCTTCTCCGCCGCCGAGAGCGGCCTCGGGCTCGAAGAGGAGAACGTGGTGCGGGTGCTGGAGATCACCAAGCTCACCGGCAACAAGAAGGGCGGCGGTGAGTCCGTAGATGTGGGGGCCTTCGAGGGGCGGTCTCTGATCTTCGTTGATGAAGGTCACAAAGGCGCGGGCGGCGGCAAGGATACGAACCTGGATCGGGCGTGGCGGCCCCTGCGCGAACGCCTCGCGGAGAAGGGCTTCGCCTTCGAGTACAGCGCCACCTTCGGCCAGGCCGTGCAGGCTTCCAAGAGCACGGACCTCTCCGAAGAGTACGGCAAGGCCATCCTCTTCGACTACTCCTACCGCCACTTCTACGGGGACGGCTACGGCAAAGACTTCCGAATCCTCAACCTCAAAAACCAGACGGAAGAGTTCACCGACCTCCTGCTACTCGGCAACCTGCTCTCCTTTTACGAGCAGCGCCGCCTCTATCGCGAGAGGCGTGGCGTCCTTAAACCGTACAGGCTGGAGCCGCCGCTGTGGGTCTTCGTCGGCTCCAACGTCAACAAGGCGGAGCAGAGCGACATCATCACCGTGGCCCGCTTCCTCAACCGCTTTCTCAAGAACGAGAACGCCTGGGCCTTAGAGACCATCGAGAAGCTGCTGCGCGGCACGACGGGCTTGAGGGATGGGAACGACAGGGACGCCTTCGCCGGTCACTATCGGTACCTCAAAGAGAGAGGCGCGACGGCGCGGGAGGTCTACGAGGCCGCGTTGCGGGAGGTCTTCCACGCGGAAGCGGGGGGAACGCTGCGGATCGCGGACATCAAGGGGTCCGACGGCGAGTTGGGGCTCAAGGTGTCCGGGGCGGAGCCGTACTTCGGCCTGATCTACATCGGCGATACGTCTACCTTCAAGAGACTGCTCGCGACGCAAGCGCCGGAGATAGCGTTAGAGGAAGACGCCATAGCCGGCGGCCTCTTCAGCGAGGTCGACGAGAAAGATTCGCGCATCAACGTCCTGATCGGGGCAAAGAAGTTCATCGAGGGCTGGTCGAGCTGGCGGGTCTCCAACATGGGGTTGCTCAACGTCGGCAAGAGCGAGGGGTCCCAGATCATCCAGCTCTTCGGACGCGGGGTGCGTCTGAAGGGCCTGGGCTTCTCCCTCAAGCGCAGCTCCTCCGTCGGGAGTCCCGCGGACCATCCCCGGCACGTCGAACTGCTCGAAACGCTCAACATATTCGCGGTGCAGGCAAACTACATGGCCGAGTTCAGGAAGTACCTGGAACGCGAAGACGTCGACCCCGGCGGCTACGAGGAGATACCTTTCCCCATCCGCCGCGAAAGCGCACTTATAGCCGAGGAACTCCTCTATCCGACGGTGCCGGACGAGAGGCGATTCGCCGAGAACGTCAGCATCGTGCTCGACGAAAAGGAGGACATAAAGGTCAACCTCGACCTCTCCGTTCGCGCCGAGAGCACGCGCATGAGCACGCAAGGCGTCTCGACGGTCGCCTCCAAGGCCGGGGCCGGTCTCCTCATCCAGGAGCCCTACCTCTCCATGCTCGACTGGACCGGGATCCACCTCGACCTTCTGGATCACAAGGAGTCCAGAGGCTTCCACAACCTCATCATCCCGTCCGACGCGCCGCGCAGGATAATCGAGAAGCGGGATCCCGCTTCTTACAACCTCGTCGCCGACGAATCGCTTCCCAGGCCGCGAAGCTTCGAAGGGCTGGCGGAGCTGCAAGAAGCCGTGAAGTCCATCCTTCGCAAATACGTCGAGAAGTTCTACGGTGTGCGTCAGCAGCGGTGGGACACGGAGAACATGGTGCTCCACACGCTCACCGAAGATCACCCGAACTTCGCGGACTACACCGTCAAGATCAAGGCTTCGGAAGAGGACCTGATAAGGAAGGTCAGGAGACTGGCGGAGGAAGTGGATGGTGCCCGCTCCGACCACGCAGGGAGCCTGCCGCACGTCTTTTTCGACCGCCACCTCTACCAGCCGCTCCTCAAGGAGCGCGGCGACGAGATCAAGGTCTCCCCGCCCGGCCTGGAAGAGAGCGAGGAGAAGTTCGTCGCCGCGCTCAAGGTCTACTGCCGCGAGAACGGCGGTGGGGGTGGCAACGAGATCTTCCTGCTGCGCAACCTCACGAAGGGAAAGGGTGTCGGATTTTTCGAGACCGCCGGCTTCTATCCCGACTTTATCCTGTGGGTGAAGTACGCGGACGGCTCCCAGAAGGTCGTCTTCGTGGAGCCGCACGGTATGAGAAACGACGACCCGCCGCCGAGCAACGATAAGGTGCACCTTTACCAGACGTTGAGGGATCTCTCCGACCGCGTCGTACGGAGAGACGGCCGGGGCGTCTTCCTCGACTCTTACATAGTCTCCGCCACGCCCTACGAAGTGCTCAAGAAACGGTGGGGTGGTTCGTGGGTCGAGGCATCGCGGGAACGGTTCGCCAGAACGCACGTCCTGTTCGAGGACGACCTGGTGGCCGGCATCTCCACCCTCATCGAGCCCAGAGACGAGCTGGAGCGGCGAATCTCCGCCTCGTACCCGTACCCTCTGGCCCACGGCTTCAGGTCGCTGACGCGCACCGCGGATCCCAGGGATCTCTACAGGGAGCAGCTGCGCTTCGCCGAGAACCTCCTGGCGTTTCTGGCATCCGTCTCCCTGGCGTTGTTGAGGGCAGGAGACCGGCCGCCGTCGGGCCTGGATCTCAAACGCCTGTGGTCGGGTGGGATCTCTCCCGGAGACTGGAGAGAGATCATCCAACGTTGCTCGAAAGTGTTCGCCGGGTACCGGGACATCCCGCTCGCCGGCGCAATCCAGAGGCTGAAGATCGGCTCTGAGGAGAAGGGCTTCGGCCGAGACGTGATCGAACTGATAAGGGCGAAGAACGACTACAAGCACGATCGCGCTCCGACCGACCCGAAGGATATGGCTAGCGCCTCGGACGAAGCGCAGGAAAGACTGAGGCGCTGCATGCAGGCTCTGTCCTTCTTCAGCGATTACCAGATACGCCGGGTGCAAGATACTGCCGGTGAAGGTGACAGCTTCGCTGTAAATTGTTTGCGCTACGTCGGAGATCACCCTAACCTGCCGGTCGAGGCGGTGACCCTTCGCGAACGGCCGCGCGAAGGGGGGCTGTTTCTGGACCCCGGCGGTCGGAGCTGGGTCTCGCTCTACCCCTTTATCGTGGCTGCCAACCCCCCGGGCGGTGGGCCAGATACCTACTTCATCGACGCCTGGAACACGAGAAAAGACATGGTACGGATGAAGAGTTTCGAGCGGGGACACGCAATCTCGGATGCAGGGGTTGCGGAGGCGTTGATGGAGTGGTCCGACGGCTCTACATCGGGAGCATCCTAGGTGTTGGTCCTCGAGAACGACTTGCGGGCCAACTTCTGCTATAATAAATCTTTGTAACGTAAGGTGGGTTTACGCTAGACGGAGTGCCACCCCGCGGTCGAGGGTGGCTTTTCTATTTAGCGGGACCCAGGAATACGAAAGGCGGGCTCCGGTATATGGCCCAAGGAACAGTGAAGTGGTTCAGCGACGAGAAGGGCTACGGCTTCATCTCCCCGGACGACGGGGGTGAGGACCTCTTCGTGCACCACACCGGTATATCCGGCGAGGGGTTCAAGACCCTGGAAGAGGGCGCCAAGGTGAGTTACGAGGCGACGCAGGGACGCAAGGGGATGCAGGCGGAGAACGTCACCCCCGTATAAAGATCCGGTAGACAACCGGAGAACACGAGGGCCGGGGTTTTGCCCCGGCCCTCTCATTGTCGAAAAATCATCAGGCCGCCCCGGCGCGTCCTGGCATATTCGAGGGGGGTCTTTTGGGGTACGTCGTAGCCGTCGTGGTCGGGCTTGTGCTCTCGCAAGTTGCGACCTTGATCACCACCGTCTACCTTCACAGGGTGCTCTCGCACAAGTCCATCCGGCTTCACCCGGCCGTGACGGTGTTCATGCGGTTCGCCACGTGGATGCTCACGAGCATCTCGCCGCGCGAGTGGGTCGCCGTCCACCGCAAGCACCACAACTTCAGCGACGTCGAGGGCGACCCGCACAGCCCCCACATCGAGGGGTACTGGCAGATCATGATAGGCAACGTCTACTACTACCGCCGCGAGGCCAACAACGACAACACCCTGGAGAAGTACGCCTCCGACCTCCCCTTCGACCGCCTGGACACGCTGTTGCTGCGGCGAGGCACTTTGGGCTTCTCCCTGACCGGCGTGATCCTGGTCCTCCTTATGGGTATCGGCCCTGGCCTGGTTGCCCTCGCGACGCTCGCGGTCGTCTATTTGCTTCTTAACGCCGCCATAAACGGCGCAGGCCACACCTTCGGCTACAAGAGCTTCGAGAACGACGCTACCAACCTCAAGCTGCTAGCGCTCATCACCTTCGGGGAGGGCCTGCACAACAACCACCACGCCCGCCCCGCCTCCGCCAAGCTTGCGGCTTTCAAGGGAGAGATCGACCCCGCGTGGCCCGTGATCCGACTCCTCGAGAAGCTGAAGCTGGCCGAGGTCCTAACCAAGGTCGACGAGGGCTGGGAGGATCACCGCCGCCGTATCCCCCACACCAGAGTGAGCCCGCTCGGCGCCACGACCGTAAAGGAGTAGTCCAGGGGCCATACCGCATGGGCAAGCGCGCCCCTACGCTACCGGCCCATGCCAAGCCGGCCGCGTCGTCCGGCCGACCGGCGTCAACCCAGCAACAGGTACAAGAGCGCCTTCTGGGCGTGCAGCCGGTTCTCGGCCTGGTCGAAGACCCGGCTCCTCGGCCCGTCTATTACCCCCGCCGTGACCTCCTCGCCCCTGTGCGCCGGCAGGCAGTGCAAAAAGATCGCATCCTCCGCGGCGAGACCCATGAGCTCCTCGTCTACCTGGTACGGGGCGAACTTCTCTTTGCGCTCGGCGGCCTCGGCCTCCTGCCCCATGCTGGCCCACACGTCGGTGTAGATTACCCGCGCCCCGTTCGCGGCCTCGCTAGGGTCTTCGGTCAGGCGCGGGGCTGCGCCCAGTTTTCCGGCCAGCCGGACTACCTCTTCATCGGGACCGTGGCCCTCGGGGTGGGCGATCGTCAGCCCGGCGCCGGTCAGGGCGCAGGCTATGGCGAGGGAGTGGGCTACGTTGTTGCCGTCGCCGACGTAGGCTATCTTCTCGCCCTCCAGGCCGCCGAACTCCTCGCGCACCGTCAGGAGGTCGGCGAGGGCCTGGCAGGGGTGGTGGGCGTCGGAGAGCCCGTTTATAACCGGAACGTCCGCGGCCCCCGCAAGCTCCTCCAGGTCCCCGTGGTCGAAGGTGCGGACCATGATCGCGTCGATATAGCGGGCGAGGACGCGGCCGGTATCCGAGGGCGTCTCGCGCTTGCCTATCTGGATCTCCTCAGGGCTCAGGTGCAGCGCGTGCCCGCCTAGCTGGTACATCCCTACCTCGAAGGAGACGCGCGTGCGGTTGGAAGGCTTCTGGAAGACCATGGCGAGCGTCCGCCCCCTGAGCGGCCGGTAAGGGATACGGCTCCTCTGCAAGGTCTTTATGCGCAGCGCCTCGTCCAGGATCAGGGCGATCTCCGCCGGGTCGAACTCGGCGAGCGTCAGACAATCCCGGCCCGAGAGGGGCGAAGGGGAAGGCGGGGTGCCCTGGAGGTCCGAGATGAACTCCACGGTCCGCTACGCCACCGCAGCCGCGGGTATCGTCGCTGCCTCGACGGCGCTTATCGCCGCGTAAACGCCGCCTCGAAAGGTATCGAGCGCAGCTCGTACCTCCGTCCTCGTCACTGTGAGCGGCGGCGCCAGGCGGATGGTAGTCCCACCCATCAGGTTGACCAGGACTCCCTCCTTTAGGCAGTGCTCGAAGACCTCCCGCGCGAGGTCGGGGTCGCCGAGGTCGAACCCCACCAGCAACCCCTCCCCGCGAACCTCAGCCCCAGGCACCCGCTCAGCGAGCTTCTCCAGCGCGTTCTTCAACACGGCGCCCTTGAACCGCACCTCTTCCAGGAACGTGGGATCCGTAACCACCCCGAGCACAGCCTTCACCGCCGCCATCGCCAGCGGGTTGCCCCCGAACGTCGAGCCGTGGTTGCCGGGCCCCAAAGCCGCGTACTCCTCCTTCGCGAGCAGCGCCCCCACAGGGAAGCCACCGCCCAGACCCTTGGCGCTAGTCAGGACGTCAGGCACCACGCCCGTATTCTGATAAGCGTACAGATGTCCGGTTCGGCCCGCGCCGGTCTGGACCTCGTCGAAGATCAGGAGCGCGCCGTGCCGGTCGCACAGCTCGCGCAGCCCTTCCAGGAAGCCTTCCGGGGCCACGTGCACGCCGCCCTCGCCCTGGATCGGCTCGACCAGGATGGCGGCTGTCTGGGGGCCTACCAGCTCGTTTGCGGCTTCGAGGTCCCCGAAGGGGGCGTGGACGACGCCTGGGAGCATGGGGCCGAAGCCGCTCTGGAGCGCGGGCTGGGCGGTGGCGGTGAGGCCTCCGTAGGTGCGGCCGTGGAAGGACTTGGAGAAGGTGAGGATCTCGTGCTTGTGGGGACCGTGGTTCGCGTGGGCGTACTTGCGGGCCAGTTTCATCGCCGCCTCGACGCTCTCGGTGCCGGAGTTGCAGAAGAAGACCCGGTCGAAGTCCGTGGCGGCGGTGAGCATAGCGGCGACCTCGCCCTGAATGGGGACCTCGTAGAGGTTAGAGCAGTGTATGAGCTTCTCCGACTGCTCCTGGATCGCCTGGACGAGCGCCGGGTGGGCGTGGCCCAGGGAGTTGGTGGCTATCCCGGCTATAAAGTCGAGGTAGCGGTTGCCTTCGTCGTCGAAGAGCCAGCTGCCTTTGCCGCTGGTCGGGGCTATCCCCAGGCGTTTGTACGTCTCCATCACTGCTTGCATGCCGCGACTCCTTCGGTTATGAGAGTTCCTACGGGCTCGCCGGCTATCGCCGCCGCGAGCGCGCCCTTTGTGTTGCCGTTGACGATCCTGGCCTCGACCCCTCCGCGCGCGGCCTCGGAGGCCGCCCGGAGCTTTGGCACCATCCCGCCCGCCGCGAGCCCGCTCTGCACGTAGGCTTCGCATTCTTCGGGGGTGAGCGTCGCTACCGTCTCGCCCTCCTCCAGGAGCCCGTCGACGTCCGTGAGGAGGAAGAGATGCCCGGCCCCGAGCCCTACCGCGAGTGCGGCCGCCGCCGCGTCGGCGTTGACGTTGTACGCGCCCCCGGGCCCGAGGCCGAGCGGGGCTACGACCGGCACGAAGCCGCCCCTCCAGAGGGCCTCGATGAGGCCCCGCTCGACCCCCGTTACGCCGCCGACCCGACCCAACCCCGGGACGGGCTCGACCAGGAGGGTCGGCCCATCGGTGCCGGAGATGCCGGCCGCGGGTACTCCAAGGTCGTTCAGCTCCCTCGCCAGCGACTTGTTCACGGACCCGGCGAAGACCATCTCGGCGACCTCGAGCGTAGCCTCGTCGGTGACGCGCAAACCCTCGTGAAAGCGGCTCTGAATACCAAGGGCATCGAGCATCCGGGAGAGCTGCTGCCCGCCGCCGTGGACGAGGACGATCCGGCGGCCGCCAGACAGAAGCCCCGTCAGGTCTTCCAGGGCACCGCCGGCGAGGGCACCGCCCCCGATCTTGACGACTACGGGTTGCGTCCCGGCGCTCACGTGCGGTAGCTCCCGTTGATCCTGACGTACTCGTAGCTGAGGTCGCAGCCCCAAGCCGTCGCCGAGGCTTCGCCCTCGCCCAGACGGGCAGTGATCCTCACCCGCTCGCCGGAGAGCGCCGCGTTCGCCTCCGCCTCCTCGTGCTCGGCGGGCTCCCCGCCGGCGAACACCCTCACCGGCCCGAACCAGAGATCCACCCGGTCCACATCGAAGGCAACCCCGGAGTAGCCCATGGCCGTGAGCACGCGTCCCCAGTTGGCGTCCTCCCCGAAGACCGCGGCCTTGACCAGGTTGCTCCCGACTACGCTCTTGGCCAGCGCCGCCGCCGAGACTTCGTCCTTCGCACCCTCCACGACGACCTCCACGAGCCGGGTCGCGCCCTCGCCGTCGCGTGCTATCTCCTTGGCAAGCTCCCGGGCCACGCCCTCGACCGCCGCGGCGAAGGCCGGATAATCCGGCGAGTCGGTAGTCAGCGGCTCGTTGCCCGCCGCGCCGTTGGCCATAAGTAGGGCCATGTCAGACGGGGAGGTGTCGCCGTCCACGGTTACCCGGTTGAAGGTACGCTCCGTCGCCAGGCCGAGCGTCTCTTGCAGGCAGTACCTCTCGACGGCGGCATCGGTAGTGAGGAAGGCGAGCATGGTGCCCATGTTCGGGTGGATCATGCCGCTCCCCTTGGCAGTCCCGCCAACGGTGACGGTCCTCCCACCAATCTCGACCCCGACCGCCGCCTCCTTGGTACGCGTATCGGTAGTCAGGATCGCCTCAGCAAAGCCGGTGCCGTCCGCGCTCAGAGCGCCGGATACTGCCTCTACCCCCGACGCTATCCTGTCCATCGGCAGGTGGACCCCGATCACCCCGGTCGAGGCCACCGCCACCTGATGCGCCGAAACCCCGAGGGCCCCGGCCGCGAGCGCCTGCATCTGGTAAGCGTCCCGAAGACCCCGTTCCCCCGTCGCCGCGTTGGCGTTGCCGCTGTTCACGACAACGGCCCGCACGCCCCCGGCCTCCAAAGCCTCCCGCGTCGCCCGCAGAGGAGCCCCCTTGACCGCGTTGCCGGTGAAGACCGCCGCCGCCTCGCAGGGAAGCTCGGAGAAGAGGAGGCC
>JADDPU010000371.1:9674-16280 GCA_016781725.1 Rubrobacter sp.
GCCGCCGCCGCAGCCCCACCGGAGAGGATCTTTATCCCGATTGTTGAATCTTTATTCACGATCGGGCCGTATTGTCGCACCCGCGCGCGAGGGCGTCAACCGATTTATGCAGAAACTTGAATAAATATCCTGAAGATCTACAATGGGCGGCATGGGACTGAAGGTAGGCATCTTTGGCGGGGGTGGGTACGCGGGGGCTGAGTTGGTGCGGCTGCTCGCGGGGCATCCCGAGGTCGGGGCGATGGGGGTTGCTTCGCGGGGGTATGCGGGGCGTGAGATTCGGGAGGTTTATCCGCAGCTCGCCGTCGGGGGTGTTTACGTTGCGCCGGAGGAGATCGAGGCCGACGGGATCGACGTGGCCTTCGTGGCCTACGGGCACGGGGAGAGCGCGGAGGCGGTCGCGGGGTTGCTGCGGTCGGGGGTCCGGCTGGTCGTGGATCTTTCGGCCGACTTCCGGCTGCCTGAGGCGGGGCTCTACGGGGAGTGGTACGGGGAGCATCCGGCGCCGGAGCTTCTGGCGGAGGCCCACTACGGGTTGCCCGAAGTCTTCGGGGCGGCGGAGGGGCGGCTCGTGGCGAACCCCGGCTGTTATCCGACGGCGGCCGTCCTGGCGCTCGCGCCCGTGGTGCGGCGGGTTGGGCCCGGGATACGCTCCGTGACGATCAATGCGCTCTCGGGGGTGAGTGGGGCCGGGGCGAAGCCGAGCGTAAAGACGCACTTCGTGAGCGTGAACGAGAGCGCGAACGCCTACGGTGCCCCGCGCCACCGCCACACGCCCGAGATAGAGACCGTGCTGCGTCGGGTGGGGGAGACGCCGGCCGTCACGTTCGTGCCGCACCTCATCCCCGTGACGCGCGGGGAACTGGAGACGATAGTAGTTGACCTCGAGGAGGTGCCCGAGGCGCGGGAGGTCCTCGGCTGGTACGCGGAGGACTACCGGGGTTGGGGGTTCGTCGAGGCGCGGGAGGAGTACCCGCACATCGCGCACGTGGCCAACACCAACCGGTGCAGGCTCTCGGCCGCGGTGGACGAGCGGGCGGGCAAGCTCTTGCTGTTCTCGGCGGTGGACAACCTGCTCAAGGGCGCCTCGGGGGCCGCGGTGCAGAACATGAACCTGGCGCTCGGCTACGAGGAGGACCTCGGGCTCGGGCACCTGAAGTAGTAGGAGGCAGAGAGCTGTGGGAGCGACGGGTGAGGCTACGAGCGCGCCGGTGGACAAGACCACGAGGCAGGACCTGATCCTGCGCCTGATCTCCGAGCGGGACCTCGGCACCCAGCAGGGGGTCGTCGGCGCGCTCGCCGACGAGGGCGTCGAGGTGGCCCAGGCGACCGTGAGCCGGGACCTCGCCGAGCTCGGGGTCCTCAAGGTAGGCAACCGCTACCTGGCGTTGCCGCACGAGCCGGGTTCGGCCGGTATCGAGGTCCTGCCGAGCTTCGTCCTCGGCCTTACCCCGGCCCAGAACCAGGTAGTCATCTACACCCGCGACGGGACCGCCGGGGCCGTCTCCAGCGTCCTCGACCGGGTGAGGGGGCTCAAGGTCTTGGGCACCATCGCGGGCCAGGACACCGTGCTCGCCATCGCCCCCGATAACGCCGCCGCCGTGGAGGTCGCGGGCCTCATCGCGGACGTCTGCCGGGCCAAAACCCGGCCCGCAGGGAACGTCGAGTAGTTGCCGCCCACGAGCGTGAGAATCGTCTACCGGCCGAGGTCTGCCGCGCCCGACGACCCAAAATTCCCGTGGGCTCGGCGCTCTCGTCCTACGAGCGTGTCAGCATGCGCAGCGAGCCCTCCCCCGAGGACGCCTGGATCATGAAGACCTACCCTTCCGAGGACGTTACCGCCCCGCGGCCCGTTCTCACCCTGACCCTGCTCGAAGGGCGTCTGGCAGTGTGCCGTCTGGACGCCGCGTCCGAGGTTCCGGCTTGGGCGACGGGGGCGCCGCCGCTTTTCTCGGTGACGCGCACAGCAGGCGAGCTCTCCGTCGTATGTCCTGAGAAGTTCGTGCCCGAGGGGGTCGGGTGCGAGAGGGGCTGGCGCGTCTTCGAGCTGGAGGGACCGTTCGAGTTCTCGGAGGTCGGGATCCTGTCGGCGGTGGCGGCGCCGCTGGCCGAGGCGGGGGTCGGCATCTTCGCCGTCTCGACCTTCGACACCGATTACGTTCTCGTCAAAGAGGAGAGGCTGGATCTCGCCGTAAGCGCCCTGCGCGGACGGGGCCACGGCATCCTTGGCCTTCCGGCGAAAGAGGATTGAGCCGGGATGCGAATACGCTCTCTACGCCACGCGACGCTCGAGGCCATCAACCACCGTCCGCCCTCTCGTCGAGAGCTCGGCGAAGACCTGGAACACGAAGGACTCCTCGGGCGGGGCGAGAGCCCCACCGACGACATAACGCTAGTAGTACCTTGGACAACCTGGGAGGAACCGTGCTAGAAGGAAAGAAAGTAGTACTCGCATACTCCGGCGGACTGGACACCTCGGTCTGCGTGAAGTGGCTCGAGCAGCAGGGGGCGACGCCCTACGCTCTGTATCTGGACCTCGGACAGGGGGAGCCCGCCGGGGACGTAAAGGCGAAAGCGCTCCGGATAGGCGCCGCGGACGCCCTGGTGCGCGATGCCAGGACCGAGTTCGTAGAGGAGTACGTAGCCCCGGCGATAAAGGCGAACGCGCTCTACGGCGGCAAGTACCCGCTGTTCACGGCGCTCGGACGGCCGCTCATCGCCAAGAAGCTAGTCGAGGCGGCGCGGGAGGTGGGCGCGACCCACATCGCGCACGGTTCGACGGGCAAGGGCAACGACCAGGTCCGCTTCGACGTGACCACGGCCTCGATCGCCCCGGACCTGACCGTCGTCGCCCCCGTCCGCGACTGGAACATGAGCCGCCCCGAGGAGATGGCCTACGCCGAGGAGCACGGCATCCCGGTCCCGACCACCAAAGAGTCCCCCTACAGCGTGGACCAGAACCTCTGGGGACGCTCCATCGAGGCCGGTCCTCTCGAAGACCCCGACCACGAGCCGACCGAGGACGTCTTCGAGTTGACGGCCTCCCCCGAAGACGCCCCCAACGAACCGCGTTACGTCGAGCTCGGCTTCGAGGAGGGCCTGCCAACGACCCTAGACGGCGAGGAATATGCGCTGGTCGACCTCATAGCAGACCTCAACACCATAGCCGGGGCGCACGGCGTCGGCCGCATCGACATGATCGAAGACCGCCTGGTAGGCATAAAGAGCCGCGAGATCTACGAGGCCCCCGCGGCCCTCACCATCGTAACGGCCCACAAGGAACTCGAAACCCTCACCCTCACCAAAGACGTCCTCCGCTTCAAGGCAGCGGTCGAGCAGCGCTACACCGAGCTCACCTACGAGGGCCTCTGGTTCACCCCCCTCAAGTCCGCCCTCGACGCCTTCATATCAGAAACCCAGAAGACCGTAACTGGCACCGTTCGCCTCAAGCTCTACAAGGGGAACGCCACAGTCGTGGGCCGCACCGCCCCCAACGCCCTCTATAACAAAGACCTCGCCACCTACGACCCCAACAGCACCTTCGACGAGGCAGCCGCCGCCGGCTTTATCGCCCTCTGGGGCCTCCCCGCCCGCCAGTGGGCCAGCGTGAACGGCGGCACCGAGCAGAGCCCCCTCCCATCAAAACACTAAACTCGTGGTACACAGATGGGCATAGAATAGAAGTATTTGCAGGGATTTTCTCATGGAGATCCGCCTGATCGATCATGCGCGTAGACTAATCTTGAACGTAAGAGTAAATATAACCTTTAATCATAGAGTTATGTAGATGCAGGTCAGTGTTCCGGTATGGTAGACGGGTCGCTCGTGGCGGCTTCGGGGCGCCGATAGAGGTCCTCTGGTGAGCTTTTTCGGCCCTATTCAGATCCCCCGCAGACCCTTCGTCCGCCCGTCGTCGGACGCTGGAGCGCTACCTCGCGGAACAGTTCGAGTACGTCGTCCTCGTCTGCGACGACGCCAACGAGGCGTGCCCGGTCTTGCCCGGCGCGAGGGGGCGGTTGCACTGCTTCTTCGGGTACCCTTCGCGGGCGGAGGGGGGAGGGGAGAAGCGGCTCGCGGTGTTCCGGCGGGTGCGAGACGAGATACGGGCCCCCGCGTCGAGGGAGAGTTGGTGAACGGGGAGGTTAAGGCGGGAGGAAGGCGGGATATCGGCGACGAGTAGGCTGGAGATCCTACGACCCGACGTCCAACACCCGGTGAAGGCATGGCGCACCGGCCTGCTATCATCGCCACAGTGAGCGAGAAGGACATCGTGACCGGCCCCGGGGAGCCTGGGTCCACCTTCATGGATACCGACCTCTCCATGATGCGCCGGGCCCTGCTCGCCGCCGAGGGCGCGGCCGAGAGGGGCGAGGTGCCCGTCGGGGCCGTGGTAGCGAGGCGGGGGGAGATCCTGGCCGTCGCCGCCAACGAGCGCGAGGCCACGGGCGACCCGACAGCCCACGCGGAGCTGCTCGCCATCAGGGAGGCGGCAAGGACCCTCGGCGGCTGGCGCCTGGCTGGCTGCACCCTCTACGCAACCCTCGAACCCTGCCCCATGTGCGCGGGCGCAGCCCACGCCGCCCGCCTCTCGCGTCTAGTCTACGCAGCCCCCGACCCCAAGGCCGGCTACGCCGGCACCCTCCACAACACCCCCGCTGACGACCGCCTCAACCACACCTTCGCCGCGGAGGGCGGCCTCCTCGAAGCCGAAGCCGCCCGAATACTCCGCGACTTCTTCAAGAACCGCCGCCAGAAGCATCGGGAGAGCCCCAGAACCCCCTTTCGACGGCCCTAATGCCCGGTAGCAGCATGCACTTAAACTTGAGGTATATATAACTTGCAATAGTAATCTTAGATTCAAGTAGCGGTGCAGGCATCCGTCTTGACCTGAACATAAAGGTGCGTGATTTGCGGGATATTCCCTTCTCTACGGCGGTCCTGAAAAATTCTTTGAAAAATTTTGGC
Organism: Rubrobacter sp.; assembly: GCA_016781725.1. GTDB lineage: Bacteria > Actinomycetota > Rubrobacteria > Rubrobacterales > Rubrobacteraceae > Rubrobacter_D. The sequence goes on from JADDPU010000371.1 coordinate 14,640, forward strand.
GTTAGGGTTCAGGGAGCGTATCCCGCGTCCTAAGAGGGATTCGGGGCTTCAGCTTCAATTTAACCTGAAGTTAAGCTACATTCTGCTGGTATTGCATCTCGAAAATATGGTGTGCTAGGTTTTTACGGTACTAGATGTGGTGTTGGAGTGATTGGGGAGATGGGATGCAATGTCCGTACTGTGATTTCGAGGACACGAAGGTCATAGACTCGCGGCTTTCGGAGACGAAGGACGCGGTTCGGCGGCGGCGGGAGTGTCTATCGTGCGAGAAGAGGTTCACGACGTACGAGCGTCGCGAGCCGTTGAGGCTGATGGTGATCAAGCGCGACGGGGGGAAGGAGCCGTTCGACCGGGAGAAGTTGCGGTCGGGGTTGGCCAAGGCTTGCGCCAAGCAGCAGGTCACGGACGAGCAGGTCGAGTCGATAGTGGACGAGATCGAGGCCGAGCTCAGGGACCGGCGGCGGCACGAGGTCACCTCGCGGCGTCTCGGGGACATGGTGTTGATGAGGTTGCGCAGGATGGACATGGTCGCCTACCTGCGGTTCGCCTCCGTCTACAGGCAGTACACGGACGTGGACCAGTTCCGCACGGAGCTGGTGCGCCTGGCCGGGTCGGGGATGGCCGGCAGGTAGTCCTGTAATAGTAGGTCGCGTCTCGCTGTCCGGTTGGGGTCGGGCCGCGGCAAAGACGCCGATGGAATAAGAGAGACTAGCGGTAAAATAGGGAGGATGGGTATGGAGGTAGACCGAGGCAGGCTTGCGAACATAGAACTGAGCGAGAACGCGCTCGCGGTTCTTGGGAAGCGCTACCTCAAGAAGAACGAGAAGGGCGAACCCGTAGAGGAGCCCATCGAGATGTTCCGGCGGGTGGCCTCCAACATCGCCGAGGGCGAGTTCCGCTTCAAGGAGGGCGAGGAGGCCAAGGCGCTCTACGAGGAGTCCAAAGAGCGATTCCTCCAGATGATGCTAAGCCGTCGGTTCATGCCCAACTCGCCTACCCTCATGAACGCCGGCAGGGAGCTGCAGCAGCTCTCGGCCTGCTTCGTACTTCCGGTCGAGGACTCCATAGACGGCATCTACGACACCCTCAAGCACCAGGCGATCATCCACAAGAGCGGGGGCGGGACGGGTTTCGGCTTCAGCCGCTTGCGCCCGAAGAACGACCTCGTGCAGTCCACGATGGGCGTCTCAAGCGGGCCCGTCTCGTTCATGGCGATCTACGACGCCTCGACCGACAAGATCAAGCAGGGCGGGACGAGGCGCGGGGCGAACATGGGCATCCTCAGGGTCGACCACCCGGACGTCGAGGAGTTCATCACCTGCAAGAACGACAACGACCAGATCAACAACTTCAACATCTCGGTAGCCATAACCGACGAGTTCATGGAGGCCGTGGAGGCCGATACGGACTTCGAGCTCAAGAATCCCAGGAACGGCGAGGTCGCGAAGACCGTGAGGGCGCGGGATCTGTTCCGCAAGATCGTCGAGGGGGCCTGGCTCAACGGCGAGCCGGGGGTCGTCTTTATAGACAAGATCAACGCCGACAACCCGACGCCGCAGTTCCCGATAGAGTCGACGAACCCGTGCTCGGAGGCGCATCTGCCGCCTTACGACTCGTGCAACTTAGGGTCCATCAACCTCG
>JADDPU010000276.1 GCA_016781725.1 Rubrobacter sp.
TCGAACCACTTCTCCGCGATCTGCAGGTGGTGCGCCCTGACGCCTACGTACTTGCCGTAGTGAAACCACAGCTCCCGGCCGCCCCACAGCCCTATAAAATACGCGACCCACGAGCCGACGAGGTTCCCCAAGACCCCGGCCGTCACTGCCGCGAAGAGGCTCATCTCCCCCTCGGAGACCAGGTAGCCGGCGAAGGGCGAGATCGCCTCGGACGGGATCAATATCCCCATGCTCTCGAGCAGCATAAGCACGAAGACCGCAGGGACGCCGTAGCTGCCGATGGTGTGGGTGACGAACTCTATAAGCGGATGCAGTATGGTTTCGAGCACGGAGGGGAAGCTACCACCCCGGCGGCACAATTTCCACCGCGACCGGGCTCCTCAGCGCCCTTTCCGTCTCCATTCGGCCGTCCTGAAGCCCCGGATCGAGATCCACAACACGTACACCGTCCCGACGCTCACGAGCCACAGCGGGGCGGCGAGAAAGCCGGCCAGCACGTCCGTCGGGTAGTGAACCCCGAGGTAGAGCCTGGAGAAACCGATCAACAGCACGACGGCCGCTCCCAATACCACGACGGCCCAGCGCAAACCTCCCCGCAGGTGGTAGGCCAGCATAAGGGCCAGCGCCCCGTAGAAACCGACAGCCACGGTGGCGTGGCCGCTGGGGAAGGAATAGAAGGAGGCGGTATACCCGGAGTCGAACAGCTCGGGCCGCGCCCGCCTGAAGACTGCCTTGAGGACCATCGTGAGCACCGCGCCGCCAGCGGTGGAGACGAGCAGCACGACGGCGGAGAGCCGCCAGTTCGCGATGTAGAAGCCGAGGGTCGTCACGGCCAGAAGCGGGAGAACCACCCGGTAGTAACCAAGAGCTGTGAAGAAGCGCATGGGACCATCCAGCCACCCCGGGGAGTTGGCGCCGATCCAGAGCAGCACGGCCCTGTCGAACCGGCGGCTCTCGCCCTCGATCACCCCTTCGGTCACCTCCGCGAAGGCCCAGACCACGAAGACCGAAGACGCCAGCCCGACCGCGAGCCACACGGCGGCGGCAAGCGTCAGACGCCCCGCCAGCGCTTGGACCATCCCCCTGTACCCGTCGAGAACTCTACCGAGGATCGTCTCGAGCATGAGGGTGATTCTAACCGCAGGAAGGGTTCGCGCACGGCCCTGAGGGCGGGACCTCCGCCCGCGAAGTCGAGCCCGCC
>JADDPU010000072.1 GCA_016781725.1 Rubrobacter sp.
CCAGCGTGACGCCGAAGATCAGGACGATCGCCGCGATATAGAAGCCTATAGCCATGGAGTGGTTAGTGCCGGAGTGCTCCGGCACCCTCTCCTCCTCCATGTACTCACGGTGTTCGGACATGTTCTCCTCCTACCAGAAGTAGATGTTCAGGGCCAGGGTCATGGTGAGCACGATGACCGCGAGGATCCAGGGTTTCTTGTACCAGGCCTCCTCGCGGACCTCCTTCTGCTCGGTCAGGCCCCACACGATGCCGCGCAGCTCCGAGTCGGGCTTGGGCTGGGTGACGAGGGAGACCGCTATCGTCACGACCACGCACACGACCCAGGCCCAGATGGCGCGGTACATGGACGCCCCGACCGAGCTGTCAAGCGAGATGAGGTAGAGGATCACGCCGGTCGCCGTCCCGCTAACTAGCCCGAAAAAGCCGCCCCAGCCCGTCGAGCGGCGCCAGAACATCCCGAGCAGGAACGTCCCGAACAGCGGCGCCAGGAAGATGCCGTGCAAAAGCTGTACGTAGTCGATGATGCTCGCGAAGCCGAGCACCAGGTACGCCGCGAGCACGCTCAAGGCCACACCCGCCACGGTAGCGATGCGGCCCACGTTGAGGTAGTGGCGGTCGGGGGCGTCCCGGTTGATGTAAGCCTTGTAGATGTCGTAGGTCCAGACGGTGTTAAAGGCCGTCACGTTGCCGGCCATCCCGCTCATGAAGGCAGCGAGCAGCGCGGTCAGGCCGACCCCGAGCATCCCGGTTGGGAAGTAGTAGGCCATCGCGTAGGGGACTGCCATGTTGTAGTTATCCTCGCCGAGGTTCGGGAGGATCGACAGGATGATCAGGCCGGGGAAGATCGCCAGCACCCCGTACATCAGCTTCGGGAACGCCGCGATGAGCGGGGTCCTCTGGGCCGCCGCCTCGTCCTCGGCCGCCAGCGCCCTCTGCACTACCAGGAAGTCCGTGCACCAGTAGCCGAAGCTCTGCACGAACCCGAGGCCGAACACGATGGCGAACCAGTGCACGGCCATCGGGTTATCCGTCGAGCCCGTATTGGCCCAGGCGTGGAAAAAGTCGGCCCGGCCTATGGACTCCTGCAGGCCCGAGAGGCCGCCGACGTCCATCAGGCCGAAGAGCACGAGCGGCACCAGCCCGAGCGTGATCAGGAAGAACTGCAAGACCTCGTTGTCGTTGTAGATA
>JADDPU010000157.1 GCA_016781725.1 Rubrobacter sp.
CCGGATCGCGAGGAGCGCCGCGGCGCGGTAGGCGGCGCCCGTATTGAGGTTGACGACGCCGAGGCGCCCGGCCACGGCCCGCGCGACCGAGCTCTTCCCGCTCCCGGCGGGTCCGTCTATGGTTACGAGAAATCCTGCCATCGACCCCGCAAGTATAGCCGAAAGAGCACCCGCTTTACCGCAGGGACTCGAGCCGATTAAAGTAGTCTGGGAAGGTCTTGGTGACGCATCCCGGGTCCCGGATTCGGATGCCGGGCGCCACCAGCCCGGTCACGGCGAAGGCCATAGCCATCCGGTGGTCGCCGTAGGTCTCCACGGTCGCGGCCCCCACCCGACCGGGCGTGACGCGCAACCAGTCGCGCCCTTCTTCTACAGTAACCCCGAGCCGGCCCAGCTCGGTCGCCACGGCCGAGAGCCGGTCCGTCTCCTGATGGCGCGTGTGACCTACGTTCTTGATGACCGTCGGTGTTTCGGCGAAGGGCGCTATGGCGGCGAGCGTGATCATGGTGTCGGAGAAGGCGTTCATGTCCACCTCGACCCCCCGCAACCGCCCGGGCCCCTCTACCTCTACGGAGTCGGGGGTCAGCTCTACCCTGCAACCCATCTCGCGGAGCACCCCGGCGAAGCGCAGATCACCCTGCGTAGACCTTACGCCAAGACCCGGTATCTTTACCCTACCACCGGTCACCGCCGCCGCCGCCATAAAGTACGAAGCCCCCGAGGCGTCAGGCTCAACCGCGTACTCCCTTGCGCGATACACCTCAGGCCCGACCGCGAACCACCCCTCCCCCACCTCCACCTCGACCCCGAACGCCCGCATCACCGCCACCGTGATGCCGACGTAGGGCCACTCCTCCCTCCCTTCGACCTCGAGCACCACCGGCTCCCCGGCGTAAGGTGCCGCCATCAGCAGCCCGCTCACGAACTGGCTGCTCTTTGCCCCCGCCACCCGCGTCCTCCCACCCCGGAGGCCGCCGCCAGCCACGATCAAGGGGAACCGCCCCTCCTCCTCCCCGTACCTCACCCCGGCCCCGAGCGCCCGCATCGCGTCCACGAGATCCCCTACCGGCCGCTCCCGCATCCTCGGCACCCCGTCAACCGTGTATGACCCCGCCCCGAGCGCCAGCGCCGGCGGCAGAAAACGCGCCACCGTCCCAGCGTTCCCGACGAAGAGCTCAACGTCCTTTCTTGGTATTATGCCTTTTTGTCCGGTGATGCGGGCTTCGGTGGTCTTTGGGTTGAGGTGGACCTCGAAGCCGAGGCGCACGAGGGCGGCGAGGAGCCAGTAGGAGTCGTCGCTGATGAGTGGGTTTTGTATTTTGGAGGTGCCGTCGGCGAGGGCGGCGAGTAGGAGGGCCCGGTTTGTTACGCTTTTCGAGCCGGGGACCTGTACCGTGGCGTTGGGTGGCCGGTCGAGAGGCTTTATTTCGAGCTGTCCGGGGAAGGCGCCGCGGACGTCCTCAACTGAGAAGTCTACTTCGGGTACGCCGCCAACGGGCCTCATCGCCTCAGGGCCTCGAGCTCTTCTTGGCTGAGGGGACGGTGGTCCCCCTCAGGGAGGTCGCCGAGGATCACGGGGCCGACGCGCACGCGGCGGAGCGAGAGCAGGCGCAGCCCTACCGCGGCGCAAGCCCGACGTATTATGCGGTTACGGCCCTCGTGGATGGTGAGGTTGAGGGTCGTGGTTTTCGGGGTGCGCTGGAGGTTGGTGAGCTTCGGGGGGCGCATGGGGCCGTCGTCGAGGGTTGGGCCGGCGGCGAGGGCTTCGAGGGCGGGGTCGGGGGCCGGGTTTTGCAGGGTGAGGGTGTACTCCTTCTCGATCTCGGAGGAGGGGTGGGTGATGCGGTGGGCGAGTGGGCCGTCGTTGGTGAGGATGAGCAGGCCCGTAGTGTCGGCGTCGAGGCGGCCGGCGGGCACGAGGCCGGGGACGTCGTCGGGCATCAGGTCGGCTACGGTCTTGCGGCCCCTGTCGTCGCCGAGGGAGGTGAGGTAGCCTGCAGGCTTGTTCAGGGCCAGGTAGACGAGGCTCCGGGGCAGGGTAGCGGGGCGGCCGTCGAGGAGAATGCGGTCTTGGGGCGTTACGTTAGTGCCGAGGGTGGCGGTCCTGCCGTTCACGGTGATGCGCCCGGCGAGGATCAGGGTCTCCGCCTTGCGGCGCGAGGGGGCGGCGCCGGCGCGGGCGAGGAAGGCTTGCAGGCGCACTAGTAGGGCGACCCTTCGTAGGAGGGCCCTTCGGCGGGGGGCGGCTCGCCGGAGCCGGTAGTGGTAAGGAGGCGGTCGCGCACGCGGGCGAGCTCCTCGGGGGAGACCAGCTCTTCGAGGGCCGGGAAGTCCGCGGTCGAGGAGGCGCCGGTGGCGGCGAGGAACTCGTCGGTGACGGCGAGGAGGGCCGGGGAGCCGGGGGCCTCGCGGTCGGCGCCGACCTCGGCGAGGAGGCCGCGCTCTATCAGGTTGCGCACTACCGCATCTGAGTTCACGCCCCGCACCCTGGAGATACCGGCGCGGGTCAGGGGGCCGAGGTAGAGGACGCAGGCGAGTGCCTCGTGGGCGGCGCCGGAGAGCGGGGCCGGGCGCGCCTCCTCGCGGAAACGCTCCACGGCCGCAGAGCAGGAAGGGTTCGTCGAGAGCAGGTAGCCGCCAGCCACCTCCCGCAGCACTATCCCCGAGGTTCTCGGGGAGTAGCGCTCCAAAAGCGTTACCAGGGCTGCGCTCGTCTGGTCTTCCGAGAGGCCTGTTGCGGAGCGGAGGTCGGCGTTGCCGATAGGGCGGGGGCTGACCAGCAGGACGGCCTCGATCAGCTGTTCCGGGCGCGGTTCGCTCACCGGGAGGGCGCCAGGGTGAGCGGACCCAAGGGCTCGGGCTGGGAGATCGTCACGTGGCCCTCCTGGGCGAGCGAGAGCGCGGCGGCGAAGGCGACTGCCCTGTTCATGCGGTCCATGCCGCGGGTGAGGTCCTCGTAGGAGACGGGGCCGCGGGCGAGGGCGCGGCGGATCAGGTACGCCAGCTCCTGGAGGGTGACCGTGATCGGGCCTAGATGGTCGACGGGAGGCTCCAGGAGGCGGGAGAACGCCCTGCGCGCGGCGAGGGAGAGGGCATCGGGCCTGACGCGCTGGCGGCCGCGCCGCGCAGGGAGGGTGTGGGCCGAAGGGTGGTGGCCCGCGTTCGCGGCGAACCTCTCGCGCAGGTGCTCAGCCCCCCGCCGGACCTTGAGGTACCCGCTGAGGCGCTCGGCGAGCTCCTCGGGCGAGAGGGGTTCGTCCTCGACGCCTTCGGCCTCTACGGCCGGGAAGAGCGTGCGGCTCTTCAGCAGGACGAGGGCGGCCGCGGAGCCGGCGAAGTCCGTGTCGCGCTCCAGGGAGTCGGCGGATGCGGGATCCCTGGAGGAGAGGTAGAGATCCACCAGCTCGCGCAAGGGCACCTCGAAGATCTCCAGCTCCTCCTTGAGGATCAGGGCGAGCAGCCACTCGTAGGGGCCCGAGTACACGTCGAGCTCCACTGTGAAGCCCGAGAGCGCGCGGCCCTGTGGCCCGAGGGTCACCTGGCCTCCGAGTGGAGCGGCAGGATCGAGGAGAGCCGGTTGTGGTCGGTCCCCGTCGCCCGGGCGAGGACGGGGTCGACTACGCGCCCCTCTGCGAGGGCCACGCCGCGGGCCAGGCCCTCGTCGGCGCGCAGCGCGTCGGAGAGCCCGACCCCGGCCAGCTGGCGCACGTAGGGCAGGAGGGCGTTCGAGAGAGCTCTCGTCGCGGTGACGGGGACCGAGGCCGGCACGTTCTTCACGCAGTAGTGGGTTACGCCGTATTCGACGAAGGTGGGTTCGGCGAGGGTAGTCGGCCTCGAGGTCTCGACGCACCCGCCGTAGTCCACGTCGACGTCCACGATCACGCTTCCGTCCTTCATCCCGGAGACGGTCTGTCGGTCAACGAGGGCCGGGGTGCGGGCGCCGACGACGTTGACCGCGCCGATGAGCAGGTCGCAGCGCAAGACGGCGTCCCTGATCCCCAGGTTGCTCGCCGCCAGCGTCGTGACGCCGGGGAGGCGCGCGTCTTGCAGGCGCCGCAAACGGTCGAGATCCTGGTCTATGACGACGACCCCGGCCCCGAGGCCGCTCGCCAGCCGCGCAGCACCCGACCCCACGATGCCGCAGCCCAGGATCACGACGCGGCCCGGCCTCACCCCCGTCGCTCCGCCGAGCAGGATGCCGCGCCCCCCGAACGGGCGTTGAAGGTAGTGGGCGCCGATCTGGGGCGTGAGCCGGCCCGCGATCTCGCTCATGGGCGTGAGCACGGGTAGCCTGCCGCGCCGGTCGCGGATGGTCTCCATCGCGAAGGCTACGCACCGGGAGTCGAGCAGGGCGTCCATAAGTCCTGGGTTTATCGGGAGGGAGAGGAAGGCGAGCAGGACCAGACCCTCCCTCAGGTACCCGTACTCCTCCTCGACGGGCCCGTACACCTTGACCACTATCTCGGAGTCTTCGTAGACGCGCCTCGCCTGCGCGACCACTTGCGCCCCCGCCTCCTCGTAGCGCGCATCGGCGATGCTCGACGCCTCCCCGGCCCCGGACTCGACCAGCACCCTGTGGCCCGCCCGGGAGAGCTCGTGTACGGCGTGGGGGGCCAGCGCCACCCGGGTCTCGCCCGGCGCCCTCTCTTTGGGCACCCCGATCCTCATGCTCCGCCCCAAAGAAGACGATGAGCGTCCGAGACCGGCGCCTCGGGCACGGTCTTCTCGCGCGCGTAAAGGGGTCCCATACCCGCGAAGGTTACCCCGAAACGGCCTGCCGATCCAGGAGGAGGAGGAGGAGGCGTCGGCTGCTCGGGGATCAGGACATCTCCCACGAGGGATGGGTTTCGAGAAAGCGCGCCAACTGGTGCGCCTGCGCCCCGCCGAAACCCACGGCGACCGCCGCCGGGTCGGGCACCGGTGTCCAGGAGCGGCCGAACCGGACCGGGAAACCGGCCCTCCAGAGGTCCAGGGCGAGCGTTTGCACGATTCTGGACGGGGTGGCTTTGGGAGGCGTGACGCGGAGCACCCGCGTCTCCATGAGCGCGTCCGAGAGCGCGGCCGCGACGGTCAGGGATCGCAGGACCGTCTCCAGAGCCAGCCCGAGGTCGCGCTCGGTAAGGGCCCTTATCTCGCCGAGGATCTCGCGCCGGGCCTCCTCCTCGCCGGGCCCGTCGCTCTCCACTACCGAGCAGCGCACCGTCCGCGGCAAGGCGGGTAGCGTGGGGGTCGGCGGCGCGCTCTCGCCCCGATCCCAGAGCAGCGTTGCCCCGAACCCTGCCACGCCGGCGGTGCGGGTGGCCACCGTGCCAGCCGGCTCGCTGGTAGGGAGGATCCGGGCCCTCGCCATGCGGGCGAGGCCAGCCACTACTCGGCCTCGCTCAGCCCGCCGCCGCCCGCTCCTCGGGCCGGAGGGCCTCCGCCGCCGCCTCGCCGTCCTCGGAGGTCTTGCGGGCGCTCGCGCCGACGAAGCCGTAGAAGAGCGGGTGCGGCCTCAAGGGGCGGCTCTTGAACTCCGGGTGGAACTGGCTCCCGATATAGAAGGGGTGGTCGGTGATCTCGGCGATCTCGACCAGCCGCCCGTCGGGGGAGGTGCCGGAGAAGACCATCCCGGCGTCGATGAGCGCCTCGCGGTAGGCGTTGTTCACCTCGTAGCGGTGGCGGTGGCGCTCGTGGACGAGGTCAGACCCGTAGAGCTCGGCGGCGAGGGTTCCCGGGACGATCTCGCAGGGCCAGCGCCCGAGGCGCATGGTGCCGCCCATGTCCACGCCTACCTGGTCTGGCATGATGTCTATGACCGGGTGGGGCGTATCCTCGAACTCGGTAGAGTTCGCCATCTCGAGGCCAGCCACGTTGCGGGCGAACTCGATCACCGCTATCTGCATCCCGAGGCACAGCCCGAGGTAGGGCGTGCCGGTCTCCCTGGCGTAGCGCGCCGCCTCGATCTTGCCCTCGGCGCCCCTGTGCCCGAAGCCTGGCAGAACGAGCACCCCGTCCACGCCGGAGAGGCGCGCCCGCGTGGCTTCCCGGTCCACGAGCTGCTCCGAGTCCACCCAGTCGAGCTCCACCTTCACCCCGTGGGCGCCGCCGGCGTGCTCTAAAGCCTCGACCACGGAGAGGTAGGCGTCCTGGAGCTTGATGTACTTCCCGATGATGGCGATCCTCACGGTGCGCTCCGCCTCCAGCATGCCAGAGACGAGCTCGCGCCACCCCTTGAGGTCGGCCGGCGGCGCGGAGAGCCCGAGCTTATCCAGCACCAGATCATCCAAACCCTCGTCGTGCAGGTTAAGGGGGATGGCGTAGAGGTTCGGGGCGTCCTCGGCCGGGATGACCGAGTCGAGCTCCGTATCGGCGAAGAGCGCGATCTTCTTCTTTATATCCTCGCTTATGGGCCTGTCGGCCCGGCAGATCAAGACGTCGGGAGAGATGCCGATCTCGCGCAGCCGCTGGGCCGAGTGCTGGGTCGGCTTGGTCTTCAGCTCGCCCGCGGCCTCGATAAAGGGTACGTAGGAGACGTGGACGTAGAGCACGTTCTTGCGCCCGACGTCGTTGCGGAACTGTCTTATGGCCTCGAGAAACGGCAGGCTCTCGATGTCGCCGACAGTGCCCCCGATCTCGGTGATCACGACGTCCTTGTCCTTGCCCAACCGCCCTATTCTGTTCTTGATCTCGTTGGTTATGTGGGGGATGACCTGCACGGTAGCCCCTAGGTAGTCCCCCCGCCGCTCGCGGGTTATGACCTCCCAGTACACGCTCCCCGTCGTCACGTTGGAGAGGCGCCCGAGGTTCTCGTCCAGGAAACGCTCGTAGTGGCCGAGGTCGAGGTCCGTCTCGGCCCCATCCTCGGTGACGAAGACCTCGCCGTGCTGGTAGGGGTTCATGGTGCCGGGATCGACGTTGATATAGGGGTCGAACTTCTGGAGCACCACCCTGTACCCGCGGCTCTTGAGCAACATCCCGAGCGCCGCGGCACTCGTGCCCTTCCCTATCGATGAGACGACACCACCCGTCACAAAGATGTACTTGGTCTCACTCATCTTTGGAACACCCCCCAGAAAAATAGGTCCGACGTGACGTTTGTGCCTCCTGCGCGAATCGGATTCGGACGATGATGGGCCCGAACGGAGAGGCCCGGGACCCCCACCCCGACCGGCCCTCGGACCGCGACGAGGTAACCCGAAACAGCCGTTCGGCTCGTCCCCGCATCACCGCGCATGATACGCCCTCGGGGAGGAAATTAAAACACCGCAAACGCACCGACCTTGATCGTTCGGGCGGTTCGGGCGGTCTTCGCGGGGGATCGTTCGTGAACTACGGGGCTCTATACGCCGCCAACCAGGAGTTCCGAGGCGTGGGCGAGGGAGGCCTGGTCCACCCTGCCGGAGAGCATGCGCGCCATCTCCTTGAGGCGCTCCTCGCCCTCGACGCGGGTAATGCGGGTGATCGTGCGCCCCCCGGCCTCCTCCTTCGCCACGACGACGTGGGAGGCGGCCTCCGAGGCTATCTGCGGCAGGTGGGTTATGGTCAATACCTGGTTGCGCTCGCCGAGCTCCCGAAGCTTCGCCCCAACCGCGGTCGCCGTCTCGCCGCCGATACCTGCGTCTACCTCGTCGAAGACGTAGGTAGCCCCGGGCTCCACCCGCTCCTGGGCGAGCCGGATGGCGAGCATTATCCTGCTGAGCTCGCCGCCCGAAGCGTAGCGCCTGACGGCGAGCTCGGGCTCCCCTGGGTTAGGCCTTATGGCGAACTCCACCCTCTCCGCGCCGGAGGGTCCTGGCTCGGTCGGCACCAGGGTCGCCCTGAAGGTGGTCTTGCCGAGGTTCAGGTCAGCCAGGTTCTCCTGCACCTTCGCCGATAGCCTCTCCGCGGCCCTCTCCCGGCCGGCCGAGATTTCGGCCGAGATCTCCTCGAGCCGCGACTCCCCTTCCGCCAGCCTCGCCTCGAGCTCGGCCGTCTCCTCGTCCAGGTTCTCGAGCCGGGAGAGCCGCGCCCGCGACTCTTCGAGGTAGCCTTCGACGTCCCCGTACTTGCGCTCAAGCGCCCGCATGGCGGCCAGCCGGTCTTCGACAGCCTCGAGGCGTCCGGGGTCGGCCTCGAGCTCCTCCACGTAGGACCTCAGCTCGTAGAGCACGTCCTCGAGCTCGGCGGAGAGGCCGCCCAGGCGTTGCAGGAGCGTGGTCAGGCTCTCGTCGTACCGGGAGGCCGTCTCGAGCTCCGAGGCGGCGCGGGCCACCGAATCTACGGCGCCAGCCCCCTCCTCCGAAGAGAGGGCTGCGGCTGCTGCTGCGGCGGCTTGCAGAAGGTCCGTGACGTTTCGCAGGCGGTCGCGCTCGCGGGTGAGGTCGGAGATCTCCCCCGGGTCGTAGCCCGCCGACTCGAGCTCCGAGACCTGGAAGCGCAGGAAATCCAGCTCCCGCAGGCGCGCCTCCGAGGTGGCCCGGATCTCCTGAAGCTCCCTTCGGTCCCGCTCGACGGCGCGCCACAGCGCCTCGTGCTCGCGTTTGGCCCTGGCGGCACCCTCGTCCAGAAAATCGTCCAGGATGGCGAGTTGCTCGGCGGGATCGGTGAGGCGGGTCTGCTCGCGCTGGCTGTGGTAGGAGACCAGCCGCTCGCCGAGGGAGGCGAGAGCCCTCACCGGGACCGAGACCCCGCCGACAAAGCAGCGGGAGCGCCCCTCCTCTGTGAGGGTCCGACGCAAGACCAGGCCGTCCTCGTCATCTACCTCCTCGGCCAGATCCCCGAGCGCGTCGGCCAGGAGGGCGGGCCCGGCCTCCTCGGGGAGAACGAAGGTGCCCTCGACGGTGGCCCTGCCGGCGCCGGCGCGGACCGCCTCGGAGCGGGCGCGGCCGCCGAGGAGCATCTGGAGGGCGGTTGCGAGGAGGGTCTTACCGGCTCCTGTCTCCCCGGTGATCGCGTTAAGCCCGGGGGAGAGCTCCAGGGTGGCCTCCTCGATGAGGGCCACGTTCTGGACGGAGATCTCCGTGAGCACTACAGGAACGTCCTCCGCACCGCTCGCCACCAACTCCAGTCTTCGGTCCTCCCTATTCTAACGCTTTGTCGGGAGAGACCTATCTCTATCTTTCCGTCGCTTGGCACCTCGCGAGGATCGTCGCCGTCAAGGGAGAGCAGCGCCTCCCTTCCTGCGAGCTTGAGCTCTGCCACCTGATCCTCGCCCAGGACCAGCGGCCGGCTGACCAGCGCGTGCGGGGCTATGGGCACGAGCACGTAGCATCCCGCATCCCCGGAGATGATCGGACCCCCCGCCGAGAGCGCGTACGCCGTCGAGCCTAAAGGTGTTGCCGCTATAAAGCCGTCGCACCTGAAAGCGAAGAGCTCCTCTTTGGCTATGGAGACGTCTACCGAGATGAGCTGGTGGGGCCGCTTTTTGATGAGGACTGCGTCGTTGGCGGCGAGCTCCGGCGCGCCCTCGGTCCCTCTGACCTCGAGCATCCGGTACTCCTGTACCTCCAGCCCCCCGCAGAGCACCTTCTCTACCCCCGCCTCCATCTCGTCCGGCAGCATCCCGGACATGAAGCCCACCTTGCCGAGGTTCACCCCGAGCAGCACCCTGCCCGGGTACATCCTGGAAGCCCGGAGCATCGTCCCGTCCCCGCCGAGCACGAAGACGAGGTCGAGATCGGAGGACCCGTCGGGCTCCCCGTCGGGCCTGACCTCCGCGATCTCGACCCCGCCCCGCTTCAAGGCGGCCACGAGCCGCTCGAAGTACCCCTGCCCCACCTTCGGGTTCGCGACGATGCCGACCCGCCGAATCCCGCCTGACCCCATCTGGTCAGCCACCACCAACCACCTCTTCCACCCGCGCCTCCTCGAGCGTCGCCGAAGCCCCCCGAACCAGGTAGAGCGGGTACTCCTTGTTACCGGACTTCCGCCCCGCGACCGCAGCCCTCGCCACCGCGACCGCGCCGAAACCCAAAGGGGCGAAAAAATCGGCCACGCGCCGGATCACTGCCGCGTGAACCTCGGGGTCGCGGACCAGCCCTCCGCGCCCTACGGACGCGGGCCCGGCCTCGAACTGGGGTTTGACGAGCAGAACCGCCTCGCTCAAGGACGGCGTGGTCGCGAAGAGTCGCTCCAGGGCCACGGTGAGCGAGATAAACGAGAGGTCCGCCACCAGGAGGTCCGGGCCGAACGGCAACGCGTCGCCGCCCAAGCGTCGCACGTTGGTCCGCTCCATCACCACTACCCTCGGGTCGTTGCGCAAGGACCAGTCGAGCTGCCCGTAACCCACGTCCACCGCCAGAACTCGCTCTGCCCCACGCCGCAGCAACACATCCGTAAAGCCGCCGGTCGAGGCGCCGGCGTCGAGGCAGGATCTCCCCTCGACCCGAACCCCGAATGCGTCGAGCGCGCCGTCGAGTTTCTCCCCGGCGCGCGAGACGAAGCGCTCCTCGTTGGCGACTCGGACGGGCTCGTCCGCGGCGACGCGCAAGCCGGCCTTCGTCACGACGCGGTCGCCGACGCGCACGCTGCCGGAGAGGATCAAACCCTGCGCCCGGCTCCTGCTCTCCGCGAGACCCCTCTCTACTAGCAAGGCGTCCAACCGCTGCGGGCTACCCTCCTTACCCAGCGCTAGCTCTCCCGGTGGCGCACGAAGTACGCCAGCTCCCTCAGACCTGAGGTCTCCCCCTCGACCCGCGAGAGCGCCGCCATGGCCCTTGCGGCGGCCGCGTCGGCCTCGCGCCTGGCCCCCGCAAGGCCGAAGACGCCGACGAAGGTAGCCTTGCCCTGCTCGGCGTCGCTGCCGGCGCTCTTACCGAGCTCCTCGCGGGTCGAGGTGGCGTTGAGGACGTCGTCCACGATCTGGAAGCAGAGACCGACCTCGGAGGCGTACTCGGAGACGGCGGCCTGCTCCTCATCCGCGGCCCCCGCGAGTATCGCCCCGATGCGCGCGGCGGATTTTATGAGGGCTCCCGTCTTGTACCTGTGGATCATGTACAGGGTCTCTGGGTCGGTTCCGGTCCCGACGCCTGTCTGGTCCATGTCCATGACCTGGCCGCCGACCATCCCGTTGACGCCCGTGGAGTCCGCAAGCTCCCTAACCACCTCGAGGATCTGCTCGGAGCTTCCCCTCTGGTGGACCGTGATCAGGGTCAGCGCCTCCCCGAAGAAGGCGTCACCGGCGAGGATGGCCATGGCCTCGCCGAATTTCTTGTGGGCCGTGGGCCGGCCCCGGCGAAAGTCGTCGTCGTCCATAGCCGGCAGATCGTCGTGGATCAGCGAGTAGGTGTGGATCAGCTCGATGGCCGCCGCCGAAGGCAATACGTGCGAGGGGTCCTCCCCGAAGATCCAGGCCGTCTCCATGCAAAGCGTTGGCCGCACGCGCTTGCCCCCGGCGAGCATCGAGTACCTCATGGCCTCCTCGAGCCCCTCTAGCCGCGGCTCCGCTGTGAACCGGAGCCCGTGCAGGTACTTCTCGAAGGCGCGCCGGTGCTCCTCCCAGCGCAGCTGGCTGCGCGTCCCGCTAGCCTCGCTCGCCATGCCCCACCTTGCCGGAAGCCCGGCCCTCGGCGCCACGAAGGACCCCGCCGACGAAGGCGGGGGCCTCCTCGCCGGAGAAGCCCTTGGCGAGCTCCACGGCCTCGCTCACGGCGACCTCGGGGGGCACATCATCCACGTAGAGCATCTCGTAGAGCGCGAGGCGCAGGATCGAACGGTCGATCGCGCTCATCCGGTGGACGGGCCACCCCACCGAGACCTCAGAGAGGACCGCGTCGAGCCCCTCCCGGGTCCCCTCGACCCCGCGAGCCAGCCGCACTGCGTACTCCTCTAAATCTCCCCTGTACCGGCGCCAGCGCTCCATCGTCGGTCCCACGGGACTCTCGTTGACGTCGCTCTGGTAGAGGTTCAGGAACGCCTGCTTGCGTGCCGTGCGCCGGCTCAAAGAACTCTCCAGTCCAAAGGGCTCAAACCCTCGTCAGGTACTCGTTGGAGCGCGTGTCCACCCGTACCCGATCACCGACGTTCACGAACAGCGGGACCTGAACCACTACCCCCGTCTCGAGCGTCGCGGGCTTGGTCCCCCCCGTAGCCGTATCTCCCTTGAGACCGGGATCGGTCTCGGCCACCGCAAGGTCGACGTGCGCGGGCGGCTCGACGCTCACAACCTCCCCGTCCGCCGAGAGCACGCTGACCGTGCCCCCCTCGACTACGTAGCCCGAGGCCTCCCCAACGACTTCCGCGGGGACCGCGATCTGGTCGTAGGTATCCGAGTCCATGAAGTACAAAGTGTCCCCGTCCCGGTACAGATACGTCATCGGCCTTGACTCCGTCCTGACGTTCTCGAGCTTCTCCCCGGCCCGGAAGGTCTTCTCGACCACGGCCCCAGTGTCGATGTTGCGCAGGCGCGTCCTGACGAACGCCCCGCCCTTGCCCGGCTTGACGTGCTGGAAGAAAAGGATAGTGAACCGCTTCCCGTCAACCCGGATGGCGGTGCCGTTCCTGAACTGATTGGTGGATATCATGCGCGAAAACTCCCCTTCGAAACGCCCTCTCGCCGCGGCCTCTCCATGAGACCGCCAACCCGGTTGAAGCGCCGCGATATTATCGCACAATTCCTCGGGCGTTCAGGCAGCTCGCTGCCGCCCGCCCCCAGAGGCGGCCCCGGTCCTAACCCGCATCAGGCATCGCTCCCGAGAACGTAACGGACCGCGGCCAGATAGCCCTGCGCCCCCATCCCGGCGACCACGGCATCCACCGCCGGCGAGACTACCGAGACGCGCCGCCACTCCTCCCTGGCGTGGACGTTGGACAGGTGAACCTCTACCTTCGGTACATCTACAGCCTCCAGGGCGTCGTGCAGTGCGTAGGAGTAGTGCGTCCACGCCCCTGGGTTGATAACCAGCCCGTCGGACCCGGCAGCCTCCCGCACGAAGCCGACCATCTCGCCCTCGAAATCCGTCTGCCTGAACTCGAGATCGAGATCCGGAAACTCGTCCCGGAGGAGCTTCTCTATGTCGTGGAGGGTCAGAGTTCCGTAGACTTCGGGCCTGCGGGTACCGAGGGTACCGAGGTTGACGCCGTTGAGGACGAACACCCTACTCAACTACGGCCTCTATCGCGCGCGCGACTTCCTTTTCGTCTACGGGCACACCCCTGAGGGGCCTACCGACGTCCTCGAGGAGGACGAATCGGTGTTCGCCCCCGGTGGTGGCGGAGGCGGGGCGCTTCTTGTCGCGTCGCATGGCGAGGAGCGCCTCCCTGGTATCGACCCTCGGTACGCGCAGGGGCAGCCCGGCGGTCGAGATCAGGGCCTCGTGCAACGCCAGGAGGTCAGTGCCGAGGCGCTCGCGGGAGAGGCGGGCGGCGGCGACCATTCCAGCCGCGACGGCCGAGCCGTGGGCCAGGGCGTAGCCGGCCGCGGCCTCGAGGGCGTGGCCGACCGTGTGGCCGTAGTTCAGGATGGCCCGCATTCCGCCCTCGAGCTCATCTTCGGCGACCACGTGGGCCTTGAAGCGCACGGAGTGGAGGACGAGCTGGAGCAGGGCCTCGGGGTCCCCGGCTCGGGCGCTCTCGAGGAGGTGCACGAGGTCGTCGAAGAAGGTCCCGCCGGCGAGGAGGCCCATCTTGACGCTCTCGGCGAGGCCGTTCGAGAGCTCCCGCTCCGGGAGCGTACGGAGCCAGTCGAGGTCGGCGGCGACGAGGCGGGGCCTGACAAAGGCGCCTACCAGGTTCTTTCCCTCGGGCAGATCCACCCCGACCTTGCCGCCGACCGAGGAGTCCACCATCGCGAGGAGGGAGGTCGGGAGCATGACCAGGTCTACGCCCCGCATGTAGGTGCCGGCGACGAAGCCGCCGAGGTCCCCGACCACGCCGCCGCCGAGCGCGAAGAGCGTCGCGTCGCGGGTGAGCCCGAGGCGCGCGAGCTCGCGGACTGTCCGCGCGTAGGTAGTCAGGCTCTTTGAGGACTCGCCCGCGGGGACTTCGAGCACCCCGGCCATCCGCCAGCCGGCCCGCTCGAGATCTTCGCGCACGGCGGCGGCGTGCAAGGGGCCAACGGTCGAGTCGGTGAGGACGGCGCAAAGGCCGGGTTCGAGGGAGCGCGAGAGCGTCTCGACCAGATCGAGGCCATCGCCCACGACCACGGGGTAAGGTCGGGCCACCCTGACCTCTACCGTATGGGCAGGCACCGTATCACCTCCCCTGCCACCTCGGCCGGTGGACGCCCGCTGACCTCGACCTCGAGGTCGGCGACCTCGCGGTAGAGTGGGAGGCGCTGCGCGTAGCGCCGCTCGAACTCCTCGCGGGTAGCCGCGCGCAGCGGCCTGCCGGCCCCGCGGGTCCTCACGTAGAGAACCCCTATGTCTTCGCGAAGAAAGACGGTCGCCACCCCGCGTAGCAGCGCGCGGTTCTCCTCGCGCACCACGACACCGCCGCCGCAGGCGATCACGGCCCGCCGGTGGTTCTCGAGGGCGTCGCGGAGGGTCTGGTGCTCCAGGTCGCGGAAGTGGTCCTCTCCGCTGTTCGCGAAGATCTCGGGTATCCCGAGGCCGGCCCGCTCGACCACCGCGCGGTCGAGGTCGACGAACCGCCGGTCGAGGGCCCGGGCGAGGGCGCGCCCGACGGTAGTCTTGCCGCTACCCATATAGCCGACGATGGCCACTGGTCCCTCCAAGCCTCAGGACAACTCTCCGCTTGCGGTTCTGGCGATGCGGCTCATATAGAAGTCGTAGGCGGCGCGAAGGTCGGTCATATTGTCAGCCCCGAACTTCTCGAGGAAGGCTTCGGCTAGCACTATCGCGGCCATGGACTCCCCGATCACGGCGGCCGCCGGCACCGCTGCGGAGTCGGCCCGCTCCTTGAAGGCCCGCGTGGGTTCGCCGGTAGAGAGGTCCACGGTACGCAGGGCCTTGGCTATGGTCGAGATCGGCTTCATGGCCGCGGAGACAACCACGGGCTCGCCGTTGGTCATCCCGCCCTCGAGCCCCCCGAGGCGGTTGCTCGCGCGCGAGAGGCGGCCGTCTTCGGCGACGATCTCGTCCTGCACCTCGCTGGAGCGGCGGGCGGCCAGCCCGAAGCCCATACCGAACTCCACGCCCTTGATCGCGTTGATCGACATCATGGCCGCCGCGAGCCTGGCGTCGAGCTTGTCGCGCCAGTCGACGTAGGAGCCCAGTCCCGGCGGGCAACCGCGGGCGACGACCACGAACTCCCCGCCGAGGGCGTCGCGGGCGTAGCGGGCTGCGTCTATCTCGGCCTTCATCTGCTCGGAGACATCGGGGTCGGGGCAACGCACCTCGGAGTCGTCGGCCTTGGCAGCGTCAAGCGCCGCCCGTTCTTTCGGGTAAGCGACCGCGCCGATCCGATAGACGGCGCTCGTGATCTCGACGCCGAATTCGGCGAGGAGCTTTTTCGCCACGCCGCCTGCAGCGACCCTGGCCGTCGTCTCGCGGGCACTGGAGCGTTCGAGGACGTTGCGCAGATCGTCGAAGGCGTACTTCTGCATGCCGGCCAGGTCCGCGTGCCCGGGGCGCGGGAGGGTGATCGGGCCCGGAGGGTCCTCGACCGGCTCGGGGGACATCCTGTGCTCCCAGTTGGCGTAGTCGTCGTTGCGGACGAGCATGGCGATAGGCGAGCCCAAGGTGTAACCGTGTCGCACGCCGCCCAGGAACTCCACCTCGTCCTTCTCTATCTTCTGCCGTCCGCCGCGGCCGTAGCCCCTCTGCCGGCGGGCGAGATCCCGATTGATGTCCTCGGCGAGGAGCCCGAGGCCCGCCGGGACCCCGTGCACCAGCGCCACCTCGCCGGGACCGTGGGATTCCCCCGCCGTCGAAAAACCGAATCTCAAGAGCGCCTCCGAGCCTGAGCTACCTACAACTGCCTGTCGCTAATATAAACCAACGACGCCTTCCCGTTGTACCCGGACGAACCCGGGAGCCGTTCACCTGGATCCCGGGCCGGCGCCCCTGACGCCTCGCAGACCTCGTCCGGAACCGGTCTGCGGTTGGGTCCATCGCTGCCAAGCTGTTAAAGGGCTAATACCCATCCGTCCAGAAACCGCTTCAACAGTTGATGAGATTGCGTCGTTGCGCGTTTCGTACCTGCATTCACCTCGCTGCACA
>JADDPU010000537.1 GCA_016781725.1 Rubrobacter sp.
GCCCGTTCACGTCACGAGGGCGGCACCGGCGAGCACGCCCGCGGCGGTGGAGATGCCTATGACGACGCCTGCCAGGACGTCGACCGGGAAGTGGACGCCGAGGTAGACGCGGGAGAGGACTACGAGGAACGCGGCAGCCACGAGCGCCGGGGCGAAGGGCGGGTAGAGGACCGAGAGAGTCAGGGCCCCGGCTGCGGCCGTCGCCGAGTGGCCAGAGGGGAAGGAGCTCGAGGAGGGCGTCTTTATGAGGGGGGCTATCTCGGTGTCCCAGATAAAGGGCCTGGCGCGGTCGAACAGGTGCTTGGCCCCCTCAGCGAGCGTCCACGCGCCGGCGACGGCCACCCAGGGGATGAGGAGGTTCGGGGGCTGCAGGCCCGTGAGGAGGAACGCGGCCGCGGCGAAGAAGCCCCAGAGAGCGCCTGCGGTCCCGGCGACGGTAAAGGCGCGCATCACGCTCGTGAGGGGCGCCCACTTCAGGCGGAAGACCGCCCGGAACAGGGCCCGGTCCAGATCCCTAATATTGCGCGCGAGGCTCTTCAAGTCCCTCCTGTGATCCGTGACCTACAGGGTGGCTATTGTAGACCAGGGGCCGCCGTTCGTAAGCCCCTCCCCTACCGGGCCCGCTTTCTAAAGTAGAATATAGCCGACGTTTTGCGAGGGACATTTCAGAACTGGGAGTTTAAGAGATGAACAAGCAGCTGATCGAGAGGGTCATAGAAGAGGCGAAGGGCGAAGGGGCGAACCTGGTGATCTGGGACCGCCGCGATACCTTCACGGTGGAGTCGGATGCCGTGAAGGAGATAGAGGCTAGCGACGACCACCTGCGCGTCGCGATGCAGGACGGCAAGGCCGTCGTCTACGTGGAGTACGACTCCATCTACAAGCTCGTCGTCGAGAAGGAGCGCGCCACCCGCGCCGGCATCCGGGCAGGCTTCGGCGCCTCGATCGGCTAGCGCCCCTGGCCGCCAAGAAAGCCTGAGGGTCGCGGCTCGTCGAACGCCCGCGGCGACGAACCTTCCGGGCTCAAGCAGCCATCCGCGAGCGCTGGCAGGATGAGGACCGGGCGGTAAGGGCCGACGCCAAAGGCTGACCGCTATCGGGTAGAGGCCTCGACGATCTCGGTCCCGGCCTCGCCAGCGACGACCGCCGCTCTGGCGAGGCCGATGAAGAGGCCGCATTCGAGGGCGCCGGGGATGCGTTTGATCTCGACCTCGAGCGAGGCCGGGTCGGGTATGGAGTCGAACGCGCAGTCGGCGGTGTAGTGGCCGCCGTCCGTGACGAAGGGGCGGCCGGGTTCGGTCTGGTCCATCCTGAGCTCGGGCTCGCAGCCCAAAGACGCGAGGGCCTCCAGGGTCGCCTCCCAGCCGAAGGTCTCGACCTCGACCGGCAGGGGACCTGCGCCCAAAGAGTCGAACAGTTTACCGGCGTCTGCGACCACGATCAGGCCCTCCTCGCTCGCCGAGGCCACGATCTTCTCCCGAAGGAGCGCCCCGCCCCGGCCCTTGATGAGATCGAGGTGGGGCGAGATCTCGTCAGCCCCGTCGATGGTGAGGCGGGGACGCACCTCCGAGAGCGTAGAGAGCGGGATGCCGACCTCGTTCGCCAGGGTCGCCGTGCGCGCCGAGGTCGGGATGCCGACGACCCCCCTGAGCTCCCCCGCGGCGATGAGCTCCCCGATCCTGCGCACCGCGAAGGAAGCCGTCGAGCCCGTCCCGAGGCCGACGACCATCCCGCTCTCTACGTAGCGCTCGACCGCAGCAAAGCCCGCGTCGCGCTTGGCCGCTTCCGCGTCTCCGGGCATAGCCTAGGTGCCCTCCGGGCGGGTGCCGACCGTGACCTCCACAGTGCGCGCCTCCTCGCCGGGCGTCACGACCGTCAGGGTCAGCCGGTCGCCCGGCTTGCGGGAGTTCACGACCTCTATCACGTCGTCGGCGGAGGAGACCGGTTCGCCCTCGATCTCGGTGATCACATCGCCCTTGGGTACGGATACGCCCTCTATCTCCTGCTCCTCTCCGCTCCGGATGCCGGCCCTCTCGGCCGGGCCGCCGGGGGTGACGTCGCTGACTATCGCCCCGTTGGCTGGTAGGCCGTACTCTTCGCGCAGCTCCCTCTCCGAGAGGCCGGTGTAAGCTGCCAGAGCGTCCACGCCCTCGGGGAACATCCCAACCCCGATATAGCCGTGCACCACCTTCCCCTCCGCTATGAGCTGTTTGACCACGTCTTTTACGGTGTTGATGGGGACGGCGAAGCCGACGCCCTCGAACCCGCCGGTCTGGGAGGCTATCTGGGCGTTCACGCCGATCACCGTGCCGCGCGAGTCGAGCAGCGGGCCGCCTGAGTTGCCAGGGTTTATCGCCGCGTCGGTCTGGACGGCGTCGTCTATGGTGTAGTCGTTCGGGGCCTTGATCGGACGCCCGAGGCCACTCACGATCCCCGTGGTCACGCTGATCCCGACGTCCAAAGGATTGCCGATGGCGATCACGGGCTCCCCGACGCTTACCGCGTCCGAGTCCCCGAGCGTCAGCGGCCGCAGCGACTCCTTGGGAGCGTCCACCTTGATCACCGCCACGTCCGTAGACGGGTCCTCGCCGACCAACTCGGCCTCCCGGCGCTCGCCGCCCGAGAACCTGACCGAGATGTCCTCGGCCCCCTCCACGACGTGCTGGTTTGTAACTATGTGCCCCGCCTCGCTCACCACGAACCCCGACCCGCCGCCAGCACCGAGGTCCGACGTGGCCGCCACGTCCACGCTCACCACCCCGGGGCCGTCCTGCGTGTACACCTCCCTGACCGAGAGGCCGCTCTCCCCTACGGGGGCGGTCTCGGAAGAGCCCCGCGCAGGCGCGACCTCCTTGATCGTCACCGCGGCGGGCTCGTCCTCGAGGCGGGACATCCCGGCGAGCACGAAGATTGTCGTGAGGAGACCGCCTATGATCGCGGAGACCAGCGCCGTAAATACGGTCCTAAAAATGCCTCGCTCCCCCGACTATCCCGATATGATCTCTTGCTCGAAAGACGTGATGGCGTCCATTTTCCACTCTCCATCTTCATTCACTACGCGCCAAGTGACGGTGTTACGCTCGGTCTGGCCTGCGTTCTCGGCAATGGTAACCCCGGTTACCGTGCCGGTGTTGCCGGAGACTTGGGCGTTTGGCCCCTCGACGAACCTCACGCTCTGCAACTCGTCGAAAGTAGAGGCCCAAACCGCCTGGGTAGGCGCTTCATCCGCCTTGAACCCCTCTGACAGAAGCCTGTACGAAGCTTCGTAGTCCTCATCATTGATCTCCTCGTAGATCTCCTCGATCGCCCGGGCGGCCTCTTTCTCTGGGGAATCGTCCTGCTCCTCGGCGGGATCGTCGTCGCCCGTACCGCCCTGCCCCGCGTCCTCGGAAGACGCCGGGGACACCGACGCGGAGGCCGACGCCCCCCCGTCGCCAGAGCCTTGGGAGCCCTGGTTCTCGGAACCCCCACCAGTGCCACCGTCGGGTTGTCCACCATTCCCGCCTTCGGGTGCGTTCTGCTGCGCGTTATTCTGCCCGGCGTTGGCCTGTCCGGCGTTGCCCTGCCCGGAGCCCTGCTCTCCGCTTCCTCCGAGAAGGCTCGGCGCGGCGAGAGCCCCGATAACGGCGAGCACGGCCAGGAGCGCGAGGACGGCCAGACCACCCCTCCTGCGTCCCTGGCGGCCTCCGCGCGCCGGACGAGCGGACAGGCCTCCGGGCGGGGGTGCCGGCGGCGTAGACCTGGCCCGGTCAGTCCTGATCTGCTTGGTACGAGGGGTTGCTGCGGCCGGTGCTTCGGGTAGAACCTGGGTGGCGCCGGCCGCGGGAATGGCGGCCTCGAGACGGGAGCGGACCTCCGCGGCCGTCGGGCGGTCGTCCGCCTCCTTGGCGAGGCAGGCCAGGATCAGGGCCTCCAGGTCCTCGCTCACCTCGGCGCCCCGCTCCCTCAAGGGTGGCGGGGCCTTGGAGACGTGTTGGCTGGCGATCTCTATCGGGGTGCCGCCGGAGAAGGGGGGCTCGCCGGTGGCCGCCTGGTAGAGCGTCGTCCCGAGCGAGTAGACGTCGCTCTTGGGCGTCACCTTCTCCCCCTTGAGCTGCTCGGGGGAGGAGTAGAGCGCGGTCCCAAGGTAGGCCCCTGTAAGGGTGGCCTGGGAGGTGTCCAGGGCGCGGGCTATGCCGAAGTCCGTCACCTTGGCGTGGCCGTTCTCGTCGAGGAGGATGTTGTGGGGCTTTATGTCGCGGTGGATCACGCCCCGCTCGTGCGCGTGGGCCAACCCGGAGCAGACCTCCACGCCGAGCCTGGAGAGCTCCGCGCCGGACAACCGCCCTCGGCGGTCTATGAGCTCTTTGAGGTCCCCGCCGGGGACGTACTCCATCACTATGTAGGGGCTGCTGTGGCCGTCGAGCGTCCCCTCGCCCGCGTCGTAGACCTGGACGATGTTGGGGTGGGCCAGCCTGGCGGCGGTGCGGCCCTCGCGCTGGAAGCGCCCGCCGATGTCCGTGCCGCCGTGCACGGGGTTGAGCACCTTTACGGCCACGGGCCGGTCGAGAACCTCGTCGCGCCCGAGGAACACCCTGGCCATGCCTCCCGAGCCGAGCTCGCGCTCCAGCATGAACCTGTCAGCCAGCTTAGCCACGCCGGTG
>JADDPU010000043.1 GCA_016781725.1 Rubrobacter sp.
AGACAACAGCTTGACGCGCGCTGCGGCGAGCTCTATGGCAAGAGGTAGTCCATCCAGCCGTCGGCAGAGCTCGATCACGACGGGCGCGTTCTCGGTCGTGATCTTGAACCCGGAGTTCGCGGCCAGCGCCCGCTGCACGAATAGACTTATCCCCTCGTAGTACTCCATCTGCTCCAGGGACGGCCGATACCCGGGTAGGGGTAGTGTCAGCGTCGGCACCTCGTAGTTGTGTTCACCCTGCAGACGGAGTACCACCCGGCTGGTCACGAGCACCTTGAGCCGGGAAGAGGCGGCGAGGAGTCGCGCCAGCGGCGGTCCTGCCTCAAGCAACCGCTCGAAGTTGTCCAGCGCGAGGAGCATCTGCCTCTCCCGCAGGAACTGTCCTAACGCCTCATCGACGCTCTGCCCCGCGCCGTGCCTGACCCGGAGCGCCTGGGCGATAGCCGGTAGGACCAGGGCGGGATCGCTAATGGGGGCCAGTGCCACGAAGCATACTCCGTCCTCGAATTGGGCCGAGACTCGCCCTGCTACCTCAAGGCCCAGCCGGGTCTTGCCGACCCCGCCGGGTCCCGTGAGCGTCAACAGGCGTACGTCAGGGTGCAGCAGCCTTTGCCGCACCTCCTCCAACACCCGCTCGCGTCCGATGAAAGGAGTGGGCTGCGAGGGTAGGTCGGTGGGTCGAGTGCCGTTAACGGTAGCACGGGCGGCGGGCGGACGCGTCGCCTTCTCAAAGCGGTTGCGATCCGGTTGCGACAGCCCCAGGGCTTCGGCGAGGCTCTGAACGGTATGTCTGTGGGGCCGCCGGTGCTCCCCGCGCTCGAGGAGGCTGATCGTGTCCGGGCTCAGCCCGGCCCGCTCGGCCAAGCCCTCCTGTGTAAGGCCCGCCGCATCTCGGTGTCGGCGCAGCAGATCCCCAAAAACCGAATGCTCACCGGCACCCACTATTCGCTCTCCCCACATTCTTCTCAGGGACACTCTCTAAACTCGAGGTCCTCGCCGGTGCGCGGGCCATGATAGCACGCCGCCGGCAACCCTGAATATCGTCGATATACCTGTTTGTCCGGGCGATTATCCGGGCGATTCTACGAATTGTCTGTGGAAAGGAGTGGACGTCACACGCAAGATGAAGGATAGGACAAGCGTCCAGCAGAGCAAAGGCCAAAG
>JADDPU010000024.1 GCA_016781725.1 Rubrobacter sp.
GGCGCGTCTCGAAGAAAGCGCGGTCTATACCCCGGATCTCCGCGTAGCGCTCGAGAAAAACGGCGCCGAAAGAGTTGAAGAGGCTGATGAAGGCCAGCTCTATCTCGGGGTCGGCGTAGTACAGGGCCGGGTCGAGAAAAGCGGTTATGCGGTCCCCCGCCGCCAGCACGTTGGCGCTCCACACGTCGCCGTGGATGAGCGCCGGGGGGTTGGGATCCCCGATCAAGTCGTCCACGCGCCCCGCGAGCCGCTCTACCCGCTCGAGGTCCCCGCCAGGCAACCGCCCGGCCTCGTGGGCCACCCGCGCCATGTAAAGCAGCCGGTGCTCGCGGAAGAACTCGGCCCAGCTGGGGGTCGGCGGGTTCGGCTGGTCGAGGCTGCCGATAAGCGTGTCCCGCTCGTGGCCGTACGAACCCGCCGTGATCCCGTGCAGGGCCGCCAGAAGCTCGGCGGCGTGGCGCTCGGCCCCTTCGGAGAAGCGGCTGCTCCCCTCGACGAACTCCATGAGGAGCAGAGTCTCCGAGCCGTGATAGACCTCGGGGACTGGTAGCTCGCTCTTCTCCCGCAGGTAGCGGAGCATGTACGCCTCCCGCCCGAGGTGTGACTCCCCCTTGCGGTCCACCTTGGCCACGAGAGGGCTCCCGTCCTCAAGCTCGACCTTGTAGACCTCGCCTATGCACCCGCCGCCCAAGGGTCGCGCGCTCCCCAGGCGCTCTCCCAGAGAGGCCTCTATACCCTTCGAGATCAAACCCTCAGCCACCGGCGTTCAGCCGCTTCTCCCGGATCTCACGCACAAGCCCCTCCGAAGCCCGCTCTATGAGGTCGAGCGCGCGCTGGAAGCCCTCGGGTCCGCCGTGGTACGGGTCGGGAACCTCGGTCTCGGGACCGGGCGCGTAGTCGAGAAACGGGCGTACCTCCGCCCGGCCCCTGCAGAGACCCGCGACCGCCCTGTAGTTCCGTTCGTCCATCGTAAGGATAAAGTCGAAGCGGCCACAGTCTTCCGGCTCCAGACGGCGCGCCCGCTGATGCGAGATGTCTATGCCGCGGGCGAGCACGCTCTCCTGGGCCCGCGGGTCGGGCGGCTCCCCGGCGTGGTAAAAGCCGTGGGTCCCCGCGGAGTCGACCTCTATCTCGTCGGCCAGCCCCTCCCGCCGGGCGACGTCCTCGAAGACGCCCTGGGCGACGGGC
>JADDPU010000357.1 GCA_016781725.1 Rubrobacter sp.
CAGAAGCTCTGGGTTCACAGGCCGACTCTCTATCCCCGTATGACATCATTGTCTCCGAGCCAGGTACACGCCCAGGAGGATCACCGCTCCGCCAATGATCTTCTCGATCCCCAAGACCTCCCCGAAGAAGACGATGCCCGAGGTGACCCCCGTGATGGTGACAAGGTACTGGTAAACGAGCACTCTATTCGCCCCGATGCGGGAGATGCCCCTCTGCCAGGCCGAGAAGGCGAAGACCGTTGCGAAAACCGCCGAGTAGCCGACGGCCGCCCACGGTCCGGCATCCACGCTCCTCCACTCCAGACTCAGGGCCTGCGGCAGTGACAGCAGGAGCAAGAAGGGCACGCTGAAGACGATCGGGTAGGTCGCAACCGCAAGCGGCGAGTGTCGCTCCAGCAGCGGCATCGACACCACGGAGTAGGCCCCCACGCACACGGCGGCCCCAAGCACGGCGAGGTCGCCGATGAGGCTCTCGCCTTTGGCCCCCAGCCCCTCGAAGACCACCACGCCCACCCCCACCACGCAGAGGGTCAACCCGAGGATACCCCTCCAGGTAGGGTGTTCTAGACCCAGCGAAGCCCCCAGGATCAGGCCCCAGACCGGGGCGGTGGCGAAGATGAGCCCGGTGCTGGCGGCGCTGGTGAGGCTGACGCCGAAGGTGAACCCCGCCTGGGCGCTGGCCACCCCGAAGCAGCCCAAAGCGGCCATGGGGATAAGGTCCCGTCGCCCGAGGCTGCTGGCGGGTTCGAAGAGCCGTAAGACGATCAATAGCAGGAGACCACCCCCGGCGAACCTGAGCGCCATTAGCACCAGGACTGGGATGGAGTCGGCGGCGTACTTGGTGGCTGCGAAGTTCAGCCCCCAGAAGATGGTGGCCGAGATCAAGGAGATCTCGGTGATCATCGTAGTCCTGTTCTTGCCCTCGGTCATGGCCCCGGAGTCTACCGCCCCGGCACGAGGGTCACCCGTCCGTGGATTGCTCTCGGTCCCCGCCCTTGACGACGGTCACCCGCCGAGAGCCCTTCTCAAGTGCACGGAGCTCCTCATGACCCACATCGACCCCTCGGCGGTCTCCCCCGCACGAGGCGGTTCTTGGTGAACAGCTTGAGGACGTGCTTGACTAGAGTGTTGAGGAAGGACGCTGGAAGGGAAGCCTTACCCGCCGGAG
>JADDPU010000408.1 GCA_016781725.1 Rubrobacter sp.
GCTACTCTTCGGGTAAGTCGAGGAAGGGAGAGGGATGGTCGTGCGGGATGGTATCACGGAGCAGCCGAGTGCCGTCGGCCGGTGGTCGGAGAGGTTGGAGGAACTGCACGCCCGGATCGCTGGCCGTTTCGCCCGTTCGGAGGCCAAGGAGCGGGTAAAGCGCTACTTTGTGGGCTTGCTTGGCAGGGTCGAGCGCAAGAACGGCTGGCAGCTGGCCGAGGCTATCGGCGAGGCGGACCCGCAGGGCGTCCAGCGCCTACTGAACTCTGCGAGATGGGATGCTGAGGCAGTGCGCGACGACCTGCGCAAGTACGTCGTGGAGCACCTCGGTGACGAAGACAGCGGCGTGCTCGTCGTCGACGAGACCGGCTTTTTGAAGAAGGGTAAGAAGTCGGTTGGAGTGGCCCGCCAGTACACCGGCACCGCGGGCGATACAGTAAATTGCCAGGTCGGGGTGTTCCTTGCCTATGCTTCCGAGAGGGGCGCCGGCTTCGTGGACCGGTCGCTATACCTTCCGCGAGAATGGACCAACGACTCGAGCCGGAGGGCCGAGGCCGGCGTTCCGGAGGAGCTGACCTTCGCGAACAAGGTCGAGCTGGCAAAACGCATGCTCGAGAGAGCCTTTGCGGCCGGCATTCCCGCCCGTTGGGTAGTGGCGGACTCCTTCTACGGCCGCTCACACGAGTTCCGCGAGTGGCTGGAGGAGCGCTGTCGCCCCTACGCGGTGATGGTCCCAAAGACCAACGCCGTCCGAATCGGGGGACGCCGGAAGAAGATCGAGCAGCTCGCCGAAGGCTTACCCGAAGGAGCGTGGTCTGAGGTTCTTCCGGCGGGGGATGGCGGCAATCGACGCCCCTGGGAGTGGGCTTGCCTGGAGCTATCCGTGGATCCGGCGAACGAAATGCGTCGGTGGCTATTGCTCCGCCGTGACTCTGAAGACCCAGACGACCTCGGTTTCTACCAGGCCTACGGCCCCGAGGGGACGTCCGTCGAGGAGCTGATCGAGGTCTGCCAAGATCGCTGGACCATAGAGGATTGTTTCGCGGAAGCAAAGGGCGAGGTTGGTCTCGACCACTACGAGGTGAGGTGCTGGGACGCCTGGCACCGCTACGTCACGCTTTGCCTGCTTGCTCACGCCTTCCTGGTGGTCGTGCGCCTCGCCGCCCGACGTGAA
>JADDPU010000504.1 GCA_016781725.1 Rubrobacter sp.
TTTAGCGTGAGGTTCACCCATCTCGTTACGAGCGGGATTATACCGCAGCCGCTCACCCGCACAAACGCCCCCGGCACGAGAGGGGCCCGACCGCAATGGCCGGGCCCCTCGAAGGATGGCGCTGCACGGGCGTACGGGCGAAGCGTCTCTACGCCAGCCCTTCTGCTTCGTACTCGCGCAGGAAGCCCTCGAACATCCTGCGGTGCTCCTGCTCGCCGCGCAGGATAGATATGACCATGTCGTTGGTCACGGGGTCCGAGTCCTCGGTCACCTCGACGATCCTCGTGTAGAGCTCTATCGCCTTGGTCTCCGCGTCTATGACGCCCTTGATGACGTGCACGACATCGGTCTGCTCCTCGGGCGGCTGCAGGAGGGTCTGCTCGGCCCTGAAATCCATCGAGCCCGGGACCACCCCGTAGAGCTCCTTGATGCGGCTGGCGAACTCCTGGGCGTGCTGGAGCTCCTCCTGGATGTCCTCCTCGAGGGACTCTTTTATCTCCTGGGCGCGCACGCCGTCCGGGTTGATGGAGTTGGTGGTGTAGTTCATCACCGTCTCGAGTTCGGCGAAGTACGCCTTCTTTAGCAGCTCGATGATCTCGCCGCGCTTCTCAGCCATCTCGTCGGCGAGGATGCCCTCGCCGCTGCGTCCGATCTCCACGTTTGCAACCTCCTCTGAGTCTTGCCTTCGCCCTCCTACTTTACCGCTGCACCCCCTGGCTAAACGTGAACCTGGGAACAGCGGCCCGCCCCGGTGCCAGCCTCACACCCCGGCGGGCTCCTTCTCGCGGAAGTCCCTGGGCCTGTAGCGCTCGACGTACTTCCTGTAGTCTTGGACCTCTCTTTCGGCCCGCTCCTCGCTCCAGCCGAGGTACCTCGCGGCGACCCCGGCGGCGGCCTCGTCCACGTCGAGGCCGACCCTCGGTCCGAGGCCAACCATCGTGCGCCGCAGGAGCGCGTCGGCGAGGGTCTGGGCCATCTCGCGGCGGAAAGCGTAGAGGATCTCGGCGCCTATGACGCCGGTCTCGACGGTAGGGGCCGGGGAGAGCGGCAGCCGCAGCGAGGCCTCGTCGCCTGCCAGCTCGAGCACCTCCGGTGCCCTGGCGCCGTAGAGCTTGAGGAGCCTCTCGGCCAGCTCGTCGGTGAGCCCGCTCGTCACCTTGAAGTCCGCGGCGAAGGCGGCGAAGTCCTGCACAGCGCCGCCGGGCAGAGGGACCTTGTCCGTTCGGCTCGGCGGGGCCTCCCGGCCGAGCTTGCGGTAGGCGACGTCGACGGTCTGGCGGGCGAGGTTGCGGTAGGTTGTGAGCTTGCCGCCGACGATGGAGAGCAGGCCCTCGGTCCTCGGCCCCGCGCCCTCGACGGTGAGGCGGCCTCCGGCGGCCGACTTGCCGGTGGCGTGGTCGTAGACTACGTGGCTGCGCGTGATGGAGCTCTCCGAACCCTCTGGCTTGAAAGGCAGGGGTCTGACGCCAGAGTAGGTGAAGAGGACGCTCTCCGGGGTCAGGTTGGCCTGCGGGATCACGGCGTTCGTCTCGTCGATGAGGTAGGAGATCTCGTCGTCGTCGGCCGAGACGTAGTCGAGGTCGTCCTTGTAGCGGAAGTCCGTGGTGCCGATGAGGTAGCGCCCGTTCCACGGGACTATAAAGTAGGGCCGACCGTCCTTGCGGGCCTCGACGTAGAGGGCGTCGCGCGGCGCGCCAGGGAACGGGTCGACGATGATGTGCGAGCCCTTGGTACCCCCGATCATCTGCTCCCTATCGCTGCTCTCGCCCTCGGGGGCATCGTCGATCCCGAACGAGCCAGCGCCCGAGAGCACGCGGTCAACCCAGGGACCCGCGACGTTGACGGTAACGCGGGCGCGCGCCGTGTACGTCCCGCCGCCGAGCCGGTCCTCGAACTCGACACCCGAGACGTGCGGCAGGCTCCCGTCGCCGCCCTCTTCGAAGAGGAGGCGCTCGACCTCCGCGTAGGTGAGCACGATCGCGCCGTGCTCGTGGGCCGAGATAGCGTTCTCCACGGCTATCCTCTCGGCGTACTCTACCTGGCCGTCGTAGTAGGTGGCGGCCCCGAGCAGGCCGTCGGGGTTCAGGCCGGGGTACCGCTCGAGTGCCTCCTCGCGCGAGAGCATCTTGTGGTTCGGGACTGATTTATCGAAGGAGAGGGTATCGTAGCCGATCATGCCGAGCCGGATCAGGCCGGGGCCGCGCTTGGAGCGCTCGTAGATCGGGACTACGAACCGCAAGGGCTTTACTAGGTGCGGCGCTATCTGCAAGAGCTTCTCGCGCTCGGCGAGCGACTCTCGCACCAGGTGGACCTCGTAGTACTCGAGGTAGCGCAGCCCCCCGTGGATGAGCCGCGTCGCCCACTGGGTCGTGCCGGCGGAGATGTCGCCCTTGTCCAGGAGCAGCACTTTGAGGCCCCGCATCGCGGCGTCCCTGGCTATGCCGGCGCCGTTGATGCCGGCCCCGATCACCAGGAGGTCGAACGGGTAGTCCTGAAGGTCTGTTGGGATCTGGCGGGTCATACGCTTCCTTTCTAGGACCCTTGCGGGTTGTTCGGGTGGACCTCGTCGAGGCGGGCCCTTATCCTGGCGAGCTCCTGCAAGACCAACCGGTCGGTGACGGAGAGCCCCCTGACGTTCTCGAGGAGGCTCTCGACGTCCTGCTCGACATCCTCTACGTCTTCCTCGATCTCTTCCACCTCCCTCTCCAGCTCCTCGACGTCTTCCCCGAGGAGCAGCTGCTGGGCGAAGGCGGCGACACCGCCGATGAGCATAGCCAGGATCACGTTCCCCATCCACTGCAACCCCATGGAGAGGACCTTGCCCCCCGGCGTCTGCGCCGAGATGTCCCCGTAGCCTACGGTGTTGATGGTCGTGTTGGCCCAGTACATCCCGTCGAAGAGGCTGATGCCTTCGAGGCGGGAGAAGGCGAGCCCGCCGCCGAAGACCCCTATAAACGCCAGGACTATCGCGTAGGGCAGGAGCGTTATGTTGACGAAGCGGCCGAGCACCGCGGGAAGCATGTCTATGAGCCGCAAGAGCCGCAGCACCCAGAGCGCCTGCAAGACGCCCGGCAACAGCGGGATCGTCAGCAGGAGAACCGTCAGGTCGAGCTTGTTGTGCCGGAAGTACTCCCTGTTGTCCGGCGCGAGGCGCAGCATGTACAGAAACTCGAAGAGGAACCACCCGTAGATGGCCCAGTTGAGCGCGGTGCTCACAGCGCCGAGCGTCCCTCTCGGGTCGGAGAAGTGCAGCACGAGCGCCGGGATCACCATCAGCACGACCACGACCGTCGGCGCGTCCAGCCTGCGGGCCTTGGCCGCCTGCTCCTCGGTCATGCCGGGCACGACGTGGGTAGTGCTCTTCGACTGCGAATTTCTTACCGTAGCGGCGCCCATAGCGTCCTCCTTCCGCCTAGCGGTTCGGGTAGGGGCGGTTCGCGAACCGCCCCTACGCGCGGTCCTTGGCGTTCCGCCCCCGTCCGCGAACCTTCCGCGGCGCGCCCAACTCCCTACGCGCCGCGCACCTTCAGGTTTCGTCGTGCAGCTTGGACTCGGTGCGGGCCTCCATCGCCGCCTCGACGCACTCGTCGGCGTCGGCGTCGCCCGTCGAGGCGATGACCCCGGCCGCGAAGGCCCCCTCGACGAACGGCGCGTCAACCAGCCGCACCCTCTCCCTCCTCTCCGACGGCAGCATCTCGAGTACGGTCTCGGCTGAGAGGACGGCGCTGCCAAGATCCATGAAGACGAGCACGTCGTCGGCGGCGAGCCCGCGGACGGCTGCCTCTATTCTCTCCGGGTCCGTACCGAACCCGCCGTCCGCGTCACCCCCGACCGCCACGAGCTCGACCTCCTCCCCGGCCATCTGCCGCACCAGCTCCGCGGTCCCCTCGGCGATCTTTGGGCTGTGCGAGACGAGCACGAGCCCGACCATCAGGAGGAGCCCTCGAGCGTCCGGGCCGCCGCGTCCAACAGGAGGTACGTCGAGGTGGCCCCGGGGTCCTGGTGCCCCGCGGCCCGCTCGCCGAGGTAGCTCGCCCGCCCCCTCCTCGCCGTGAGCGGGACCGTCGACTCGGCCCCCTCCCTCGCGGCCTCGGCCGCGGCCCGCAAGACCGCGGCCACGCTCCCGTCGTCGCCGACGGCCCCCTTCGCTGCCTCCACGGCGGGCTCCAGGGCGTCGACGAGGGTCTTGTCCCCCACCTCGGCCTTGCCGCGCTGCTTCACGCCGCCGAGGGCGGCCTCGAGCGCCCCCGCGACCTCCTCGGCGGAGACCTCCTCCTTCCCCGAGAGCGCCGTCGAGGCCCGCAAGAAAGCGGTGCCGTAGAGCGGGCCCGCCGCCCCGCCCACCTTGCCTATGAGCGCCATCGAGACTGTCTTCAACACGTCGGCGGGGGTCGCGGCGCCGTCGAGCCTCTCGAGGGCGGCCTGGAAACCGCGGTGCATGTTGTTGCCGTGGTCCCCGTCCCCGATCTCCGAGTCGAGTTTGGTCAGGTGCCGCCGGTTCTCCTCCATCGCGGCGG
The DNA here is from genome assembly GCA_016781725.1 of Rubrobacter sp. Taxonomy (GTDB): domain Bacteria; phylum Actinomycetota; class Rubrobacteria; order Rubrobacterales; family Rubrobacteraceae; genus Rubrobacter_D. Next base: position 4,518 of record JADDPU010000504.1, read on the forward strand.
CCATCGCCCGCACGATCTCCGACGTCGTCTCCGCTGCGCTCAAACCGTCTCCCTTCCGAGCCGCCAGGCTCCGTCTG
>JADDPU010000096.1 GCA_016781725.1 Rubrobacter sp.
CTCCACCGCCCAACGACGCTCGGGGAACCGCTTCGCCCAGCGTTCGAGGCACCTCAAGCCGTCGCGGTCCTGCGGGAAGCTGGCGCGCTCGACGAGCTCGCCTTCGGTTTCGTCGACCGCGGCAACGGCGACCGACACCTTGTGGGGATCGACCCCTATGAGCACCTTCATGCACGCACCTCCGTTTCGGTCGGACCTCCGCCACCATCGGCGCGGGCGAAGGGCATTCCGACTTCGTGCCGTGCACATACCTCTTTTGAGCCACCCCGCACGCCGGGCACCGGCGGGACGCAAGCCGAGAACAAGCCAACCCACCTTGTTGTGGGCGACAGGAAGTTCGCGAGCGATCCCTGTAACCGGCACCCTAGAAGCTTAGCGGCTGCAGACCACAGAGCTCCTGACCAGAGTTAAACAAGTCGGAAGTTCATCTGACGCGCGTGACTGGTTGTCCGGTCGGTACCCCAACCCCCGACCACAGCACGTAACCTACCGCTACCCACGCCACCCCGAACGGGATCATCAACAACACCCGCGCGGTCTGCTCGTTGGCCCCGAGCATCGCCAGCGCCCCCACGATGATGAGCACCGCTACCCAGCGCGGCAACACCCCGGCGCTCAGGATGGCGATGCCCACCAGCACGAAGCCGACGACCAAGGCTAGCAAGCCGGGGATGACGAAGTACGGCATGAGCGGGAAGTCCCCGCCAAAGACGACGGACTGTATCAGGCTGACGATCACCAGCAGCGCGACTCCGGCGGCGGCGATGACAACCCCCGCCTTTCCCATCTTTCCGAAGCGTCCAGAGCGCCGGACGAGGACCAGAAGCCCCGCCGCCCCCACCGCCAAGAGCAGCACAGATAGGAGCGTGAGGATGCCATCGAGGGCACCGGACTCGCGCATCGGTCTAAAGGCGCACTCTTCCGCGATACATCCCCGGGGCTTGGAGGCGTGGATAAGGGTGCCGATCACCCACAGCGTGCCACCCAGCATCGCCGCGAGCCCACCCCACCGGATGAGGGCCGAAGACGGCATATCTACTCCCTTGTTCGCGCTTCTCTACTACGAGTCCATGATGCCACCCGACGAAGTCTTACGCCTTGCCGAAGGCTTATTCACCCTAGTGCGTGGAAGAGGATTTCTCCGAAGTCCATATCCAAGATGCCGCATAG
>JADDPU010000240.1 GCA_016781725.1 Rubrobacter sp.
TGAGCGTCTCTTCGCTGCCCAACCCACAGTTGGCGGCGGCCGTTGCCACGGCCTACAACCGCTGGCTGATCGATGAGTGGCTTCCCCGCGACTCGCGGCTGAAGGGTTCGCTGGTGGTGGCCGCCCAGGACGCGACGCGGGCGGCTGAGGAGATCCGGGCCTTCGGCGATCACCCGGATATCGTGCAGGTGCTTTTGCCCTGCGCGGCTACATCCGGTTACGGCCACCCGCAGTACCACCCCATCTACGAGGCGGCGGTCGAGGTCGGGCTGCCGGTGGCCATGCACGTCGGGGGTGAGGGCATAGGCATCAACCCGCCGCCTACCGCGACCGGCTATCCGATCTACTACATCGAGTGGCACGTCCTCCTTATCCAGTGCGCCATGTCGCACGTGGTCAGCCTGGTGTCCCACGGCGTCTTCGAGAAGTATCCCGAGCTCCGGGTGGTCGTTATCGAAGCCGGCGTTACGTGGTTGCCCCCGTTACTCTGGCGCATGGACGCCGACTGGAAGTCGCTCCGCTCGGAAGTGCCGTGGGTGAAGCGACCCCCCAGCGAGGTCGTACGCGAGCACGTGCGCTTTACGACCCAGCCCCTGGACGAGTCGGACGGCCGCCAAAAGGTGAGGCAGGCGCTCGAGCTGGTCGACGGCCTCGAAGAGATGCTCATGTTCGCAACCGACTACCCGCACTGGGACTTCGATAGGCCGGATCTGGTCGGCCATCGTCTGCCGACCTCTTGGCGGGAGAAGGTGATGAGCGAGAACGCGCGCGCCCTCTACGGCTTGACGGCGCGTCCGATCGAGGCCACGGCGTCCCGGGAGGAGCCCACCACGTGAGCGCGCAGGTCGCTACCGAGCGGGCGACAGCGATGCCGTTGTCCGAGTTGCCCCCGGGCGCGAGCACAGTCGTGAAAGCCTTCGGCACCACGGTCGCGCTATTCAACGTCGAAGGTCGATTATTCGCGGTGAGCAACCGTTGCCCCCACCATGGCGGCCCGCTCTGCCACGGCCGTATCTCCGGCACCGCGCTTGCGTCCCGGCCATACGAGTATCGCTACGGCCGTGAGGGACGAGTGCTCGTTTGTCCCTGGCACGGCTGGGAGTTCGATATCGAGAGCGGACAGACCATGTTCG
>JADDPU010000382.1 GCA_016781725.1 Rubrobacter sp.
GAGTTGAGTAGAGTAAGGCGAGTAGTTGCCGGAGGTGTGGCCTCGGCGCTGATGCTGTCGGTCGCGGCGTTCCCAGCCCTGGCCATCGGCGACGGGCCTACCCCGGCGGGGGAGTGCGCGAACAGCACCAGCGCGGTAGGCACACCGCAGGGTGGCCCAAACCCCGGCGTCACACAGGCAGAGCCGATTGTTGGTCCCAACGAAGGTGGGGGTGCCGTCTCTGCGAATAATCCGGGCGTTTCTACCGGTGCTAGGGGCGACGCAAACTCGGATCCCAACTGCCAGAGTACTGCGTAAGCTAAGTTACGTAACCAGGGGCCGGGTCCTAGCTCTAGAGCTGGGGCTCCGGCCTTTTTCGAGCCTTAAGGCCGCCTCGTTGGCGTCCCACGGACCCATTGTTGACACCCGGTAATCTTCCGGCGCTTTGTAAGCGTGGGCTTAACGGCGCGTAACCGCCCTCCTACAGGTTTCGCACCAAGATCGAACGCGCCAGTGCCCCCCCGAGCGTGTGGCAAGTCCCGTACTCGTCTTCGACGGTGACGACGCCGTCCAGGGCGCGGACTTCCTCCACCTTTAGCAGCCGACCGGGGATGAGCCCGTTCTCCGCCAGGTACGCCAAGGTCGCGGGCTCTTCGTGGCTTACCCGGGAGACGCGGACCCGCCGGCCGGCCTCCGCCTCGCTCAGGGGCAACGAATCTTCCGGCGTCAGGGTGCCGTCGGCGGCCGGTATGGGGTCCCCGTGCGGGTCGCGTCCTGGGTGCCCGAGAAAGTCCGCCAACCGCTCGGTGAACCCGTCGGAGACGGCGTGCTCCAGCCTCTCGGCCTCCTCGTGCAGATCGGTGAGGGGGTAGCCGAGGTGCTCGAGCAGGAAGGTCTCGATCAGGCGGTGGCGGCGCACCAGGCGCAGGGCCTCCCTGCGGCCGCGCTCGGTCAGCGAGGCGCCGTGGTAGGGCTCGTAGTCGGCGAGGCCCATCTCCCGCAATCTCCCGAGCATCCTGGTGACCGAGCCCGGCGCCACGGAGAGGTGTTCGGAAAGTTCGTTGGTGGAGGCTGAGCCAGACCCGGCCACGTTCCAGATGGCCTTCAGGTAGTCCCCTACCGAGGCCGAGATAGGCTTGTGCGCAAGGAGATCAGACATACCTAAAGAAGTCTAGCATGAGCG
>JADDPU010000061.1:0-825 GCA_016781725.1 Rubrobacter sp.
CGGACGCCTTCAACGCCAACCCGATCGGCACGGGACCGTACGTGATCGACACGTTCTCCCCCAATGATCAGGTCATCTACAAGATCAATGAGAACTACCGCGACCCGAACAAGCCCTACTTCGCCTCGGTCAACCTCAAGGGCGGCGGTGATGCGGCCTCGGCGGCGCGGGCGGTCCTCCAGACCGGGGACTGGGACCACGCTTGGAACCTGCAGGTGGAGCCGGCCATCATTCGCGACCTTGAGAAGGGGGGCAAGGGCAAGTTTCACGTCGTCCCGGGCACGAGTCTAGAGCGGATCAACATCAACTTCTCCGACCCGAACACGGAGGTGGAGGGGCAGCGCTCCTACTTCAAGCAGCCCCACCCGTTCCTGAGCGACAAGGCAGTCCGGCAGGCGATGAACCTGGCGGCCGACCGGGACACCATCGCAAAGCAGTTCTACGGCGAGGGCGAGCCGGCAACTCCGGACATGCTCAACGGCCTGCCGGCCTTTGATTCGCCGAACACCTCCTACGAGTTCGACCTGGACAAGGCCAAGCAGATCCTCGACGACGCGGGCTGGACGATGGACGGCGACGTGCGGACGAAGGACGGCGTGCAGCTGAAGATCACCTACGCCACCACCATCAACGCCGTCCGCCAGAAGACCCAGCAGGTGATCAAGCAGGCCTTCGAGAAGATCGGGATCAAGGTCAACCTGCAGCAGGTTGACTCGGGCATCTTCTTCGACAGCTCGCCGGGCAACGAGCAGAACACCAACCACATGTACACCGACGTCAACATGTACACCAACGGCCCCGGCACCCCGACGCCGACGGAGTACA
>JADDPU010000061.1:883-1156 GCA_016781725.1 Rubrobacter sp.
GAGTGGCCAGAACTTCTACCGGTACCAGAACCCGGAGTACGACAAGCTCTACGACCAGGTGCGCGTCGAGACCGACGTGGAGAAGGCGGCGCAGATCTTCATCCAGATGAACGATCTGCTGATCAACGACGTGGCGCTCATTCCCCTAGTCCACCGCGCGGCAGACAAGTACGCGAGCTCGATCACGCTGCGGGACGAGAATCTCGCCATCAGCGCCTTCGAGCTCAACTACTGGAACATCGCCAACTGGAACCGCACCGAGGGCTAATCGCC
>JADDPU010000273.1 GCA_016781725.1 Rubrobacter sp.
GCCATCGCCCTGCTCGGGCCAGTCGTCCCCGGCCCGCCGTCCTAGTACATCTCCTAACACCCCGGTAACTCCCCTCGCCCCGTTCGCCCCTCGGCGCGAAAGGTGGGCTCTCGAAGGTTCCCGCCGTCTACTCGGCCAGCAGGGTTACCGTGCCGTCGCACATCGTGCCGGGGTCGCTAGCGGGCGTAGCAGGAGCTGCTATGCGCCATCCCGCTCTCGGGGCCGGCCTTCAGAAGGTTTAGGTTCCTCAGGACCCCGCCGTCCACCCGCGGCCCGGCCCAAGAAGACGCCGAGAACCGCGATGATCAGCATGGAGGCCACGAACGGCAGGACCGCCCAGAACAGGAGACCGTACCCGGCCCTCATCAGCAAGAACGCGGCCAGGCCCGCGGCCGCCACGACCAGGGGGACCGCCCCGATCAGGACCAGCAGCAGGGTCTGGGGATGCATGCGGTTCATGCTACCTGCGGGGTAGGCTTCGCGAACGCGGGAGCTGCGGCTTCACGGGCGCCTACTTTGTCACCCGGTCGATGGCCTTCAGCAGGTCGTTCACCAGCTCTTCGGAGGCGCCGTCCCGCTCGGCGCGCTCCTCGACGAAGTCCTTCAGGAGGACCGTGTTTATCCGACGGATGGCGGAGAAGATGGCGTTGGTCTGCTGGACGAGGTCGGCGTAGGTGACGTCGCCCTCCTCGACCATCTTCCCGACCCCCCTGACGTGACCCTCCACGCTCTTGAGGCGCCGTAGCACCTCGCTCTTGGTCTGCTTCTGCAAGACGCGCGCTACCTCCCCTTCTTGCCGATCTCCGCCAATAGCTCCTCGACCACCGTGGCGTCGTGAAAGGGGACGTCGCCTTCAGGCAGGTGCTGCACCCTCTCGTGCCCCTTGCCGGCCACTACCACCACGTCCCCAGCCCCCGCCACCTCCAGGGCGCGCCGGATCGCCTTCCGCCGGTCCAGCTCGACCCTGGTGCGCGAGGCGTCGGCCCCGGCCGCTACCTCCCCGGCTATCTTCGCAGGGTCCTCCGCGTAGGAATCGTCGGTGGTCACGATGCTCAGGTCCGCCAGACGCGAGGCCACCCGGCCCATCTTCGGGCGCTTCGCCCCGTCCCTCTCCCCAGCCGCCCCGAAGACGCAGATCACACGCCCCCGGCCAGGCTCGTGGCCACCGCCGGTGGCCATCCCGCGGGCCACCCCTAAGACCGCCTCGAGCCCCACGTCGGTGTGGGCGTAGTCGACGACTACCTCGAACCCGTGCTCGGCGAAGGTAGCGACCCGCTCGAAGCGGCCGGGCACCTGGTCCATCCCGAGCACCGCCCTCCCTACCGCCTCCTCCCGCACGCCCACAGCCAGCGCCAGCGACGCGGCCCCTGCCACGTTGAGCACGTTGTAGGGACCGAGCAGCGGGGTCTCAAGCTCGAGGACGCCGCCGGGGTGGTCGAGCGCGAAGCGCGTCCCGGCCCGCGTGGGCCCGACGTCCGCCACCCGGTAGTCGGCGTCGGCGGCGCCCCCGAAGGTAGTTACGCCCTCGACCTCGCGGGCGAGCCGGCGCCCCCAGTCGTCCTCGGCGTTGGCGAGCCTGGGTCCTTGCGCCATGTAGAAGAGCTCCCGCTTGGCCGCGTAGTACTCCTCCATCGAGCCGTGCAGATCGAGATGATCGCGGGTCAGGTTGGTAAAGAGGGCGCCCGCGAAGCGCGTCCCGGCGACGCGCTTGAGCGCTACCCCGTGCGAGGAGACCTCCATAACCACCCGGCGCACCCCGGCCGCGCGCATCGCGGCGAGCGTGCCCTGCACCTCGGTGGCCTCCGGGGTGGTCCTGACCGCGGGCCGGCGCTCGCCGGCCGTGACCGTCTCGGCGGTAGTCATGAGCCCGCACTCCCCCTCGCCGAAGGCGCCGGCCAGGACTGAGTAGAGCGCGTAAGAGGTGGTGGTCTTGCCGTTGGTCCCCGTGATGCCGTAGACCTCCATGCTCCTCGAGGGGTCGCCGTGGATGCGCAGGGCGAGGGCGGCCAGAGCCCGGCGGGCGTCCGTGACGACCGCGGTCGGGGCGCCCGTCGCCTCGCGCTCGGCCACGACGAGGGAGGCCCCTCGGCGCAGCGCCTCCGGGACGAACGCCGCCCCGTCGCGCTTGAAGCCGGGGATCGCGACAAAGGCGAAGCCGGGCTCGACGCGGCGGGAGTCGTGCGCGACACCCGTCACGCCACCAACCCCGGCAGGAACCTCCACACCGAGAATCCGGGCGAGCTCTGAGCGGTCCAGGATCACAGCCCCTAGTGTAACAAGACCCCAAACACCCAAGGCCCGCAGAGACCCATCCCCCGAAACACGTTCGAAATAGCTCCGAAACACCACCGAAATACTGTCCGTTTGTCTGACAGTGGAAATGTGGTAAAAGAAAACACATGAAATAGGCGAAAAAGACGATGACTCACCATATGTGGTGTGCTACCCTACGCGAGTCATTTTTCACAGAAATTTCACAATTGCGCCTCGTGCGCCGGGCGAGCGGCCGTCGTAGAAGCTTGCGGTCACAGGAGAGGAGATAGATGGCGACCGACAACTCCATCATGCTGGCGGAGCGCACTGACGAGCTCTTGAATCGGGGGCGAAGTCAGGGCTTTCTCAGCACCGAGGAGGTCGCCAATCTGTTGCAGGAGGGGGATCTCTCGGCCGTGGAGGTAGAGGAGTTCTACGCCACGCTCGAGGAGGAGGAGATAACGGTAGTCGAGGGCGAAGCGGCTGAGGCCGACGGGGGCCAGGCGGCTGCGGCGGAGGCTGCGGCGGCTGCGGTAGCTGCGGCCCCGGCGATGCAGATAGCCCACGCCGTCGCCACTGGCGACTCCATCCGGATGTACCTCGCGGAGATAGGCCGGGTGCCGCTCCTGACCCACGCCGACGAGATAAGGCTGGCCAAGGGCATAGCCCGCGGGTGCAAGAGGTCCAAGGACAAGCTCGTCGAGGCCAACCTGAGGCTCGTCGTCTCCATCGCCAAGAAGTACCGCAACCGCGGGGTGTCTTTTCTGGACCTCATCCAGGAGGGGAACCTCGGCCTCATAAGGGCCGCCGAGAAGTTCGACCACACCAAGGGCTACAAGTTCTCCACCTACGCTACGTGGTGGATCCGCCAGGCCATAACCCGCGCCATCGCGGACAAGGGGCGCACCATCCGCATCCCGGTGCACATGGTCGAGAAGGTCAACAAGTACCACAGGACCCACAGGCGCATGATCCAGACGCTCGGGCGCGAGCCCTCCGAGGAGGAGATAGCCCGCGAGCTCGGCATCTTCGTCGAGGAGATACAGCGCCTGCAGGAGATCAGCCAGAGGTCCATCAGCCTCGCGACCCCCGTCGGCGACGACGACACCTCGGAGCTCGGCGACTTTCTCGAGGACTCAGGCTCGGTCACCCCGACGGACGCCGTCTCGGAGTCGCTGCTCAAGGCCCACCTGCGCGAGGCGCTCGACGAGCTCCCGGAGAGGGAACGCCAGATCATCGAGCTTCGCTTCGGGATGAAGGACGACAGGCCCCGCACGCTCGAGGAGGTAGGCCGCGAGTTCGACATCACGCGCGAGCGGGTCCGCCAGATCCAGATGAAGACCCTGAACCTCCTGCGCGAGCAGCGGCGCACCCAGAACCTGCGCGAGTACCTCCGCTAGCATCCCGAACGGCATCCCGAACGCCTTGGACACCCCCGAAGAGCTGCACGGGTTCGTCTGCGAGGTCGCGCGCCGCGCCGGGGAGTTGCAACTCTCGCGCTACGAGGACCCGGGCGAGGTAAAACAAAAAGCCCCCAAGGACTTCGTCACGGAGGTGGATCTGCTCTGCGAGAGGCTGATGGTTGACGCCATCACCGAGCGCTACCCCGATGACGCCATCCTCTCGGAGGAGCAGGGCGGGTCGGTCTCCGAGACCGGGCGCACCTGGCTGCTGGACCCCGTCGACGGCACCGCCAACTTTATGAAGGCGAACCCCATGTTCTGCGCCTGCGTCTCGGTGGTCGAGGGCGGTAAGGTGACCCACGCCGCCGTCGCCGCCCCGCGCCTCGGCGACCTCTACCACGCCCGCCTCGGGGGCGGCGCCTACAGGGAGACCGGCGGGGTCCGGACGCCCCTGCGCGTCAGCGACACCGAGAAGCTAGAGTACGGCATCGTGGGGGCCGACCTCTCGCTCTACGGCGGGAAGCCCCAGGACCCCGGCGTCGAGGAGGTCCTCTTCGGCGCTTGGCAACTGCGGGCGCTGGGGAGCGCCGGCATAAGGGGGGCCTGGATCGCGGCCGGCTACCTCGACGTCTCCATAGGTACAAGGAACACCGCCTGGGACTACGCCCCCACCGTGCTCCTCGTCTCCGAGGCCGGGGGCCGCGCCACCGACCTCTCCGGCGAGCCCTGGAGCCTCTCCTCGAGGGGCCTCATAGCCACAAACGCCGCCCTGCACCAGGAGGTGCTGGCGGTACTCAACCGGGCCTGACCGGTAATCCGCCCGAACCCGACCTAGAGGCGGCTCGTTCGCCGGTCCCGCCCCCCACGTAGAGAGCGCGAGCCTCTCAAGACCATTACACGCATCCCTCGCCGAAGGAGGTTTAGCG
>JADDPU010000086.1 GCA_016781725.1 Rubrobacter sp.
CTACACGACGCCGCAAACTCCGAAGGCGTGCGGTAGCCCAGAGCGCTGTGCGGACGCCGCTCGTTGTGGTGCTCGCGATACTCCTCAACCAGGACCTTCGCTTCCACCAGGCTCGTGAAAGCCTCCCTCTTTAAGAGCTCGTCTCCGAGGCGCCCGATGAACGACTCCGTATAGGCGTTCTCCCATGGGCTGCCCGGCTCGATGTACAGCGTCCCCACCCCGGAAGCTTCCAACCATCGCTTGAGTGCCGCTGCCACGAACTCGGGGCCGTTGTCCGAGCGGATGAACGCCGGAGCGCCCCGTTGGCGGAACAAGCGCGCCAGGGTGCCGATCACGTCCTCGGCGGTGATGGAGCGCTCGACCTCGATGGACAGGCACTCCCTGGTGTGCTCGTCCACAACCGGCATCATCTTTAGCCTTCGGCCGTCCTCGGTCCTATCCATCACGAAGTCGTAGCTCCATACGTGGTCCTTGCTTTGGGCCTTCCTTCTTACGCATCCGTTCTCGCTGGTGCCCTCCAGCAGACGCCGCCTTCTTCGCTGGTTGTGTGGCACCTTCAGGCCCTCCTCCCTCCACAACCGATGCACCCGCTTCTTGTTCACCGTCCAGCCCTCTCGCTTCAGCATCGCCCACACCCTCCGGTAGCCGTAGCGCGGATTCTCCTGTGAGAGCACCATCATGCGCTCCGCCAGTACCCGGTCCCGATCCACTTTTTCTCCCACGTAGCGTTGGGTGGACCTAGCCTGACCGACCGCCCTACACGCCCGACGTTCGGAGACCTCGAGCTTCCGTCGTACGTGCTCGACGGCCGCCCTCCTCCGGGTCGGGCTCAGAAGTTTCCCCGGCTCACCTCCTTTAGAATGCTGATGTCCACCGCTTGGTCGGCAACGATCTTCTTGAGCCGAGCGTTCTCCTTCTCCAGCTCCTTCAGGCGTTTGGTGGCATCGGCTTTCATGCCGCCATACTGATTTCTCCAGCGGTGGAAGGTCGCCTCGCTTATGCCGAGCCGCCTCGCGACCTCGGGGACCGAGGCGCCCGCGGCCAACTCGGCGTCCGCTTCGCGCAGCTTGCGCACGATCTGCTCCGGGGTGTGTCTCTTGTTCATCGAGAGTCCTCCTTTTGCCCGTCTCGGGCCTTCGGACTCTCATAGTAGCCGGATCAGTTCCCGGGGGGCAG
>JADDPU010000087.1 GCA_016781725.1 Rubrobacter sp.
ACGTAGGGGCCGGGAGTGGCCGCTGAGGACACTACGAGGCACAATGCTTCGCGCTATGGAACCCTCTGCTCTGGACACCTTTCGCGCCTTCAGAAACTCACTCTACAACTGCCTCCATCGCCGCGCTGACGCCCTCTTCGAGCTCACCGATGCTCTCCTGGCCGCAGAGTCGGTCCCTTCGCCGGTCCACTTGAGCCTACAGCCTTCTCACCGTCGTGGCTGGGGTAGTCTCTACAACGCACTGAGCCATGGACGAATCGACGCCCAGGCTCTGCAGAGGCTGCTCGTCTGCCATCCGCTTGCTGGAAGCGGAACAACAACGCCCGTCTTTGCCGTGGACTTGAGCGTGTGGGATCGCTGCGACGCTGAGACGAGCCCCGAGCGAGGTTTCTACTACCATCCCTCGCGCCACTCGGCGGGGCAGCCGATCGTAGCGGGCTGGGCCTACCAGTTCATCGCCGAGCTCAGTTTCGTCCGCGAGAGTTGGACTGCCCCGGTGGACGTGCGGCGCGTCCACCCTGCGCAGGACGCCAACGAGGTGGCCGCTGAGCAGGTGAAAGCATTTCTCCGCCTCTCGCCTGAGGAGGAGGAGAGGGGCGCTCCTCTGTTCGTCTTCGACGCTGGCTACGATCCCGTCAAGGTGCAGAGCAGGGGCTGGAGGGGACTACGTGCCAGATCCTCGTCCGTTTGCGAGCGGGGCGTCGCTTCTACGCTGATCCGAGCCTCGCTGGCCCACCCGCCCACACTGGACGGCCGCGTCGCCACGGACCGAAGATGAAGTGCACAGATCCGAGCACCTGGCCGGAACCCTCCGCCGAGCATACCTGCGAGGACACCGGCTATGGGACGGTGCGAGTGCGCGCCTGGGCGAACTTGCATCCGAAGGTCTGCGCACATGAAGCTCGCGGAAGCCGCGGACCTTTGCCCATAGTGGTAGGGACGCTTGTGTTGGTGGAGGTAGAGCGGCTGCCTCGCGGCCACAGGCGGCGCGAGCCGAAAAAGCTGTGGTTGTGGTGGGATGGTCCCGGAGAAGAACCGGATCTCGACCTTCTTTGGCGCGCGTACATCAGACGCTTTGACCTGGAGCACACCTTTCGCTTCCTCAAGCAGACCTTGGGATGGACCACACCTCGGGTGCGCCACCCCGAGCAGGCCGACCGGTGGACGTGGC
>JADDPU010000626.1 GCA_016781725.1 Rubrobacter sp.
GGGCTAGTCTTGCAAACTTTTGCTCCTTGTCAGCAGCTTCTCGCAGAGAGGGGCCACCAAGAAGGCGGCCTTTGGTGCTTGCTCAGTGTAACGGGGGCTCAGACTCCGGCGAAGGCGCCAAAACCTCCGTCCACTGGCACCACAGCGCCGGTTACGAAGCGCGCAGCAGGTGAAGCCAGCCAGACCAGGGTCCCGACCAGTTCCTCAGGCTCCCCGAAACGGCCCGCCGGTGTGTGCTCGACTATGGCTCGTCCCCGCTCTGTGAGGCTTCCGTCCTTGTTAACGAGCAGTGCCCGGTTCTGCTCGCCGAGAAAGAAGCCGGGAGCTATGGCGTTAACCCTGAGACCGGGGCCGTATTTTCGGGCCAACTCGGCGGCCAGCCAGCGGGTGAGGTTCTCGACCGCCGCCTTGGCCGCCGAGTAGCCCACAACCCGCGTAAGCGGCCTCTGGGCGGCCATGGACGAGACGTTTACGATGGACCCTTCGACCTCCTCTGCCCCCGAGCTCTTCCTGGCCATGGCCTCACCGAATACCTGGGTTGGCAGCACGGTCCCGAGGAGGTTGAGGTCGAGTACCTCCCGCAGCGGCTCCTGCTCCAGCCCGAAGAACGAGGTGTCCTCCGCGACCGTGGCCGCCGCCACGTTGCCGCCGGCGGCGTTGACGAGGGTGTCTACCCGGCCCCAGCGCTCGAGCGTCGCCTCTCGGGCGGCCGTGAGCTGGTCTCGTGCCAGGACATCGGCCCGTAGGGCCAGGGCCTCGCCGCCGAGGCCCTCGATCTGCCCGACCACCTTCTCCGCCCGTTCTTTGCGGCGCCCCAGGATGACTACCCGCGCCCCGGCCCTGGAGAGCCCCCTGGCCATCGCGCCGCCGAGTACCCCGGTGGCGCCGGTCACCACGGCGACCCTGCCGGAGAGGTCGAATAGGTTACCGAGGAACTCGCCGGTCTGCGTGTCCGTCATCCCGTACTCCTCCTCACCGGTTCATCTTCCAGGCGGTGGTGCTCCAAGGTGTCGGTGGCGGACCCTGTGGTGCACAGAACCTCGATATCCAACCTCCCGAAGAGCTCCCGAGCAACCGGGCGCCGGGAGAACTGGAAGGGCCTAGCCTGCTCCGGAACTCGACCCTTCACCTCTCCTCCGCCTGCTTGGTA
>JADDPU010000418.1 GCA_016781725.1 Rubrobacter sp.
CGGACACACGCAACACCCCTGACGCCCACGCGATCTGTCGCCGGATGTGCAGCTTATGCCAAAGATTGTCGTAAGTCGTTGACACTGCGGAAGAAGTCCGTCTATAGTGTGGGGGTGGGGAGAGGAACAGGGTGTTTGGGCAGGTAGGACGTAGTTATCCGCTGGTCGGGGATCGCATCCAGGCGGAGATAATGCGCCTCGCCCGGGAGCGTCCGGTGTCGCGCTCGGAGATGACGGAGGCGCTCGGGGTCAGTCGCAGCAAGATCTCCTTAGAGGTTGGGCGGTTGATCGAGGGCGGGCTCCTCGTGGAGGACGGGCTCGCCGAATCCGACGGGGGTCGGCGCTCGTCGCTCTTGCGCATACCTCGTTCGGCGGGCCTCATAGCCGCCGTGGACCTCGGCGCCAGCTCCATCGACGTAGCCCTGGCCGATCTCGGCGGCGAGCTCGTGGCGCACACGGGGATGCCGGCGGACATCAAGGAAGGGCCCAGGGCCGTGCTCGGCCGCGCCAAGGAGTTGCTCTCCGGGTTACGCGAGGATCAGGGGTCGGAACCGCGGGATATTCTGGCCATAGGAGTCGGGGTTCCGGGGCCGGTGGAGCACGCCTCCGGGCTGTTGAACAGCCCGCCGCTCATGCCCGGCTGGGACAGGTTCCCCATACGCGACGCTTTCGCCGACGAGTACGCAGCACCGGTGTTCGTGGACAACGACGTCAACATAATGGCGCTCGGGGAGCACCGGGGGGGCGTTGGCAAGGGGGTGGACAACGTGCTCTTCGTCAAGATAGGCACCGGTATCGGAGGCGGGATCATCGCGGATGGCCGCCTCTACAGGGGGACCCAGGGGTGCGCCGGGGATATCGGGCACATCTGCGCCGACCCCGAGGGGCCCGTCTGCGCTTGCGGCAACCGGGGATGTTTGGAGGCCATGGCCGGAGCGCCCGCCATCGCCGCCAAAGCGGAGCGGTATGCGAGGGAGGGGGTCTCCCCCATCCTCAAGGAGATACTCGACAGGCGGCAGGAGCTCGGCGCGAGGGAGGTCGGCGAGGCGGCGGGCCTCGGAGACTACCACGCGCTCGAGATCATCAAGGAGTCGGGAAAGCTCGTAGGAAGGGTGCTCGCCACCCTCGTCAGCACGCTCAACCCCTCCCTGATCATCATCGGCGGCGGGGTGGCCAACATAGGCCACGCGCTTCTGGGCGAGATCCGGAGCACCGTCTACCGCCGTTCGTTGCCGCTGGCGACCCGCAACCTGCCCGTGGTCTTGAGCGAGCTCGGGGGGATGGCCGGCGTTACGGGGGCGAGCGTCCTGGCTGCGGAGGGGGTGTTGCAGACGACGAGGGTTGGCTAGCGAGGCTTCCGTTGGGGACGTTCGTAAGGGTAAAGAGAGAAGGAGAGGGCGTGCGCAGGACCAGAAGGGCGGTTAGCCGGAGGGATTTCTTGAGGTTGGGGGGCGCCGGGCTCGCGGGGGCGGCGCTCCTCGGGACCGCGGCTTGCGGCGGAGGGTCGCAGCAGGGCGGCGGCAAGGTCGTCAAGTTCTTTACCGGGACCCCGGAGACCACCTCCCAGGAGAGGGCGTACATAGAGATACAGGTCGAGAGGTTCCAGGAGCAGAACCCCAAGTACACCCTCGAGCGCGAGACGGTGCCGACGGAGGACCAGCGCTCGGTGATACAGACCAGGCTGCAATCCAACGAGCCTCCCGACGTCTTCTCGTACGACACGGGCCCGGGCTTCGGGGGCGTGCTGGCCGACGCCGGGCTCCTGATGTCGCTGGAGGACGCTTACAAGCAGAACGGCTGGAAGATCTACGACTGGGCCAGGCAGCGGGCCACTTACGACGGCACGACCTACGGGGTACCAGACCAGGTCGAGGAGATCATCGTCTACTACAACAAGAGCCTCGTGCCGGAGCCCCCGACCACCGTCGAGGAGCTCATGCAGATCGCCGACGACCTCAAGGGCCAGGACATCATCCCGTTCGCCTTCGGCGACCAGGAGCAGTGGCCAGGCGGCCACATGTTCAGCATCGGCGTAAGCAACACGCTGGGCAGAGAGGGACTCGACAACATCCTCTACGGCGACGGCCGGTGGGACGTTCCCGAGGTGGTCACGGCCATCGACGTCATCTTCAGGGAGTTCAACGAGCGCGGCTACTATCCCGAAGGGGTCAACGCCATCACCTACGACGACGCCAACTCGCTGTTCTTCTCCGGCCAAGCGGCCATGGCGCCCACCGGCACGTGGCTGGTCTCTACCATCGTCGAGTCGGTGCAGGACTTCGAGGTCGGCATCTTCCCGTTCCCTTCCATAGACGGCTCGGGCATAGCGCCGCCGGCCGGGGTGGGGTCGGGCCTGTTCGTCGCCAAGAACGCCAAGGAGCCGGAAGGCGCGATCGCGTTCATAGACTACCTGCAGCAGGAGAGCACCGCCCGCATGCTCATGGAGAGGCTCAACTCCATACCCGCCTTCCCTGTGAGCACGGACGGGCTCGACGTCTCGGACCTCTTCAAGCTGGTCCTCGAGGACCTCTCCGAGCAGGGTCAGGCCGAGTCCTTCGGCTACAACATCGACGTTCTGGCCCCGGCGAACTTCAACGAGGTGATGTTCTCCGGTTTCCAGGAGGTCCTGAACGGGACGAGGTCCGCCGAAGAGCAGGCCCAGGCGCTGCAGGCAGCCTGGGCGAAGGCCAAGCAAAAGGGAGACATACCGACGCAGGAGTAGGCCGAGATGAGCAGAGTGGGTACACCAACCAGAACGGGGGACGACGCGTCGCGGGCGCCGCAACCATCACGGAAGCGGGGAGGCCTCTTCGGGAGCGTCCCGGCCCTGCGCAGGCAGCAGGCTTACTACGGAGCCCTCTTCGTGATCCCGGGTTTGCTGATCTACGTCGTCTTCATGATCTTCCCCTTCTTGAGCACCGTCTACCTGAGCTTCACGAACTGGAACGGCGTCTCGCCGACCAGGGAGTTCGTGGGGCTCTCCAACTACGCGAGGATGTTCGGGGATGCGACCGCGATCAAGTCATTCGTCAACAACGTGGTTTGGGTGGCCATAGGCACGCTCGCGCCCGTGGTGTTGGGGCTCTTCGAGGCGCTGCTGGTGTGGAGCAGCAGACGCGGGTCCCTCCTGTTCAGGACGCTGTTCTTCCTCCCCTTCGTCCTCCCGCTGGTGGTCGTCGGGATCGTGTGGCAGTGGATCTACCACCCCTTGTTCGGCATCCTGAACAGTGCCCTCGACGGCGTCGGGCTCGAGGACTTGAGCCGCGGCTGGTTGGCCGACCCGCACACCGCCCTCTACGCCGTCCTCATAGCCGCCATCTGGGGGGCGACGGGGTTCTGCTTCCTCGTCCTGCACGCGGCGCTGCAGAACGTCGACACGAGCACGGTCGAGGCCGCCATGATCGACGGGGCCGGCTGGTTCCGGCGGGCTTGGAGCGTGATCATCCCCCAGATCTCCCCGCAGCTCACGATGGTGACGGCCGTGACGCTCATCGGCGGCTTCTCGGTCTTCGACATCGTCTTCGTGATGACCGGCGGGGGGCCCGGCAACGCGAGCGAGGTGCTCGCCACCTACACGTACAAGACCGCCTTCCAGCAGAACCAGGCCGGCTACGGCTCGGCTTTAGCGATGATGATCACCATCCTCTCGCTGGTCTCGGCCGTCGTGTTCGTCCGGCTGAGGGAGCGCCAGCAATGAGAGACCTACCGCAACGAAGGAGGAGCTGTGAGTAGCCCATCTTTCGGATCGTCCTCCCTGATGGGTACGCTCGCCAGGTACCTGGCGCTGGCGTTTTTCTCGATCCTGGTACTGTACCCGCTCTTGCTTATCGTCTCGACCGCGGTCAAGGACCCGCTCGACGTAACGGCGGACCCGTTCGCGCTGTTCAGCTCGGTGAACCTCATGAACTTCGTGGACGCGTGGACACTCGGCGGCTTCGGCGGGTACTTCTGGAACACGCTCTTCATAACTGCCCTCACCCTGCTCGGCACCATCGCCCTCTCGGTCCTGGCCGGTTACGCCCTGGCCCGGCTGTACTTCCCGGGGCGCAACCTGGTCTTCTTGATCTTTATCACGGGGCTGATGTTCCCGTTCTTCGCCGTGATGATCCCGCTCTTCTACGAGCTGAGGGACCTGGGCCTCCTCGGCACGAAGCTCGGGGTGGTCCTCGTCCTGGTGGCCGGCGCCAGCGGGTACGGGCTGCCCATCGGGGTGTTCCTGATGCGCTCTTTTTACATGGACCTCCCCGAGGAGCTCGCCAACGCCGCCAGGGTGGACGGCGCGAGCGAGTTCGGGGTCTTCTGGCGCGTGATGCTGCCTCTGTCGGGCCCGGGCGTCGCCGTCCTCGCGGTGCTGGTCTTCTTCCAGACCTGGAACGTGTTTATCGTGCCGCTGTTGTACCTGCCGGGGGCCGAGAACCGGGTGCTCGCCACGGGCCTCTACCTGTTCTCCAGCGGCCGGACCCAAGAGTACGAGCTCACGGCCGCGGGGAGCCTGATCATGGTCGTCCCCGTCGTGCTCTTCTTCCTCGCCTTCCAGCGCCTGTTCGTCAGGGGCCTCACCGCCGGCGCCCTG
>JADDPU010000480.1:0-1494 GCA_016781725.1 Rubrobacter sp.
TCACGGTGTACCCCGCCTCGTGACCCGCGACTTAACTTCAGATGACGCTCTACGAAGGCTCGTCAGACGCGAAGGAACGCATACCATCAACGGTCCGTCCCTTATGGGAAAACCTGATGCCTGTAGCCTATAACCTCCCTACGAGTTCATCTCGTAGAGCGCGAGAAGACCCTTCAGGGTGAGGTCGGGGTCGAACTCCTGTATCTCGCGGCAGTGGGGCACGATGGCGCCGGCCGGCCCTCCGGTAGCTACTACCGTGACGCCTTCGGCGCCGAGCTCCTCGCGGGAGCGCCGGATCAGGGCGTCCAGAGCGCCCGCGTAGCCGTAGAGGAAGCCGCTCCTTATGGAGTCTGGGGTGTTCGTGGCTATTGCCTTCGGGGGCGGCTCTTCGAGGTCCACGCTCGGGAGCTTGGCGGTCCTCGAGACGAGCGCGTCCAGGGCGACGTAGAGGCCCGTGAGGATAGCGCCCCCGAGGTAGTTCGCGTCCGCGTCCACGGCCTCGACCGTCGTCGCGGTGCCGATATCCACGATGATCGCCGGGAACCCGTAGTGGCGACCGGCCGCCACGGCGTTGACGATCCTGTCGGCCCCGACCGCCTCGGGGTCGTCGTAGCGGTTCTTGAGGCCGGTCTTCATCCCCGCCGTCACCCCGTAGAAGGGGACCCCGAAGACCTCCGCCGCGAGGTCCCTGTACGAGCTGGTGAGGCCCGGCACGACGGTGGAGACGATCACCGCGCTCACGTCCTCAAGACGCCGCCCCCGCAGCGCCAGCAGCCCCGCGAAGATGACCGCGAGCTCGTCGGCCGTGCGGTGCGCCTCCGTGGCCACGCGCCACTGCCCTCTGGGCTCCGCCCCCTCGAAGAGACCCAAGACCGTCTGCGTGTTCCCGACGTCCACCGCCATCAACAAAGCTCTTCAGCCCTCCCGAACGTCCGGATTCCACCCCGGTCGGCCTCCGCCAGAAGCTCGCCGACCACCCCGCGCCCCGGAATATACAACCCGGGGTCCAGGTCCGCGAGCCCCGCGAGGTTGAAGGCGCGCGTTACACCCCGGTGGGGCACTTCCAGGTCCGTCTCCCCAATGACCTCCTCCCCGAAGAGCAGCAAGTCTACGTCCAACGTGCGCGGCGCCTTCTCGCCCTTGCGCTCCCGCCCGAGGGCAGCCTCCACGCCCTGGCAGTAGCGCAAGAGCTCGACCGCCGGGACGCCGCACTCGAGCCCCACCACGCAGTTCAAATACTCGGGCTGCTCGCCCTCGACCTCGACGGGCGCCGTCTCGTAGACCTTCGACTTCCCGATAACCCGCATGCGCGGGCCGCGCCGCAGGGCGCCCACCGCCGCCCGCAGGTACGCGAGCCGGTCGCCCAGGTTGCTCCCGAGGCTGAGGAAGGCCCGGCTCACCGTTTGAAGGTACGGGAGACCGTGAACGCGGAGACCGCGTGATCCTCGAGCACCCGCCCGTCGGTAATGCCGACCGTGACCTCCCTGACCGCGG
>JADDPU010000480.1:1652-4571 GCA_016781725.1 Rubrobacter sp.
CGCGTAGGTGTAGTCGAGATCCACGATCAGCGTCCCCGGCCGGCCGTCGAGACGCCCGGTGACCCGGAGCGATCCTACCCTCCCCCGGAACAGCATCTCGTTACCCGCAGCCTCCGCAACGTCGTCCTCGTCCAGAGAGCCGGACCCCGGTCTCCCAACAAGCATCGACAACACTCCCCGGCGGACCTTGTCCGGGTCCACATCGAGGTTCGAGAGAACCCGCGCGGCAGCGCCTTCGCTCTCCCTCATCAGGCCGAGCAGGATGTGCTCTGTGCCTATGTAGTTGTGCCCGAGTTGCATCGACTCGCGCAGCGCCAGTTGCAACACCTTCTTCGAGCGCGGCGTGAACGGCTTCTGCGAGGTGTCCTCCTCACCGTACCCCATGATGCCCTCGACCTGCTCGCGGGCTGCGCCGAGGGTGATGCCGGCCGCGTACAGAGCCCGGGCGGCCACGCCCTCCCCTTCGCGCAGCAGTCCGAGCAGCAGGTGTTCCGTGCCGATGTACTCGTGTCGGAGATGCCCGGCCTCGTCCTGCGCGAGCACCAAGACCTTGCGCGCCCGCTCCGTGAACCTCTCGAACATGCAGCCGTACCTCCTCCGCACCCCTGCGAACGAATTCGAGTCTACCGCGCTCGGTTCTGCCCCAAGGGTCTAGGCTCGCCCGACGGCCTCGGCCACGGCGAGCGCCTCGCGGTTGGCGCGCACGTCGTGCACGCGGAAGAGGGTGGCGCCCCGCCCGTAGGCCACTACGCTCGTCGCCACCGTACCGAAGACGCGCTCGCTCGCCTCTTGCACGCCAGTGATCTTCCCCAGAAAGCTCTTGCGCGACGCCCCGATGAGGACCGGGAAGCCGAGCTCCACTATGGCATCCAGGCCGCGCAGAAGCTCCAGGTTGTGCTCCAGGTTCTTCCCGAAGCCGATGCCGGGGTCAACTATGACGTTCCCGGGCCTCACCCCCGCCGAGAGCGCGAACTCGGCCCTCTCCGCCAGAAAGTCGCGGACCTCCCGCACCACGTCGTCGTAGCGCGGCTCCCGCTGCATAGTCTTGGGCTCGCCCTTCATGTGCATCAAAACGACGGGGCATCCGGCCTCCGCGACCAGGGGCGCCATCCTGGGATCGCCGCGCAACGCCGTCACGTCGTTGACGACGCCCGCGCCGGCCCGCAGGGCGGCCTCGGCGGTCGCGGCGCGGTAGGTGTCGACGGAGACCATCGCGCCTGGGCGCTCGGCCGCCAGACGCTCGATCACCGGGACGACCCGGAGGACCTCCTCGTCCGGGGAGACGGGGTCGGAGCCGGGACGGGTGGACTCCCCGCCGACGTCGACGACGCGTGCCCCCTCGTCCAGCATCGTCGCGGCGCGCGCGGCCGCGGCTTCGGGGTCGAAGAAGGCCCCGCCGTCCGAGAAAGAGTCGGGGGTGACGTTCAAGATGCCAACGAGAACGGGGCCGGGACCCAAGGCCCCGGCCCTCTCGGTGCTTCCGGCCGCCCTCGCGCGGCCCATCTAATCTAGAAAGCGGCTCCGCTGGTGGCCGTCGGGGTCCGGCACCGCGCCGTTCGGGGAGACGCTGCCCACGGCGTACTGCTCGACCAGGCGCTTCAGGTGCTTGGCGTCCACGGTCTCGTACTCGATCAGGTCGGCAGCCAGCTTGTTGACCAGCTCCCGGTTGCGCACCAGGAGGTCTTCGGCGGTGTCGTAGGACTCGTCGACGATCCTGCGGATCTCCTTGTCTATCTGGAAGGCGATCTCGTCCGAGTAGTCGGGCTGGTTGTTGAAGTCCCTGCCCATGAAGACCTGCCCCTGCTGGTGCCCGAGCGCCATGGGGCCGAGCTTCTCGCTCATCCCGTAGCGGGTGACCATCTGGCGCGCGGTCTGCGTTACGCGCTCGAGGTCGTTGGAGGCGCCGGTGGTGACCTCGTCGAAGGTCACCCTCTCTGCGGCCCGGCCACCGAGCATCATCGCGAGCTGGGCCATCAGCTGGCCGCGGCTCATCATGAAGCGGTCCTCGGTCGGCAGGCTCATGGTGACGCCGAGGGCCATCCCGCGCGGGATGATGGAGATCTTGTGCACGGGGTCGGCCTCGGGCAGGAGAGCGCCGACGATGGCGTGCCCGGCCTCGTGGTAGGCCGTGATCTCCTTCTCCTTCTCCGAGATGAGCCTTGTCTTCCTCTCGGGGCCGGCGATAACGCGGTCTATGGCCTCCTCCATCTCGGACATCTCGATCTGGTCCTTGTCGTGCCTGGCCGCCAGAAGCGCCGCCTCGTTGACGAGGTTCGCAAGATCCGCCCCCGTAAAGCCAGGGGTCCCGCGGGCTATGGTCTCGACCTGCACGTCAGGGCCCAAGGGCTTGCCACGGGTGTGGACGCGCAGGATCTTCTCCCTTCCTGGCAGGTCGGGCCTGTCGACGACGATCTGGCGGTCGAAACGCCCGGGCCTCAAGAGCGCGGGATCCAGGATGTCAGCGCGGTTGGTAGCAGCCAACATGATGATCCCGCTCTTGGAGTCGAAGCCGTCCATCTCGACTAGCAACTGGTTCAGGGTCTGCTCGCGCTCGTCGTGGCCGCCCCCAAGACCGGCGCCGCGCTGGCGGCCCACGGCGTCGATCTCGTCCATGAAGATGATGCAGGGGCTGTTCTGCTTGGCCTGCTCGAAGAGGTCGCGCACCCGCGAGGCGCCGACGCCTACGAACATCTCGACAAAGTCCGACCCCGAGATGCTGAAGAACGGCACCCCGGCCTCGCCGGCGACCGCCCGCGCCAAGAGCGTCTTGCCTGTGCCTGGAGGGCCTACCAGCAGCGCGCCCTTGGGTATGCGGGCGCCGAGCTTCTGGAACTTCTGTGGCGACTCGAGGAACTCCTTGATCTCGGTGAGCTCCTGCACGGCCTCCTCGGCGCCTGCGACGTCGGCGAAGGTGACCTT
>JADDPU010000340.1 GCA_016781725.1 Rubrobacter sp.
CGCGCACGGAGAACGTCGGGTCCTCCTCGGCGAGGCGCTGCAAGGCGACCGAGAGCTTCTCCTGGTCGGCCTTCGTCTTCGGCTCGATGGCCTGGTCGATGACCGGCTCGGGGAAGATCATCTCCTCGAGCACGATCTGCTCGGGATCGTCGGCCGAGACGAGCGTGTCGCCCGTCCCCGTGTTCGAGAGCCCGATGGCCGCTACCAGCTCGCCGGCGTAGACCTCCTCGCGCTGCTCGCGGCTGTTGGCGTGCAACTGCAGGAGCCGGCCGACGCGCTCGCGCCTGCCCTTGGTCGTGTTCATCACGTACGAGCCGGCCCGCAAAGTGCCCGAATACACCCGCATGTAAGTCAGCTTCCCGACGTGCGGGTCGGACTGCACCTTGAAGGCGAGCGCGGCGAGCGGACCGTTCTCGTCGGCCTCGCGCGTGATCTCCTCGCCCTCGAGCGTCCTGCCCTCCACGGGCGGCACGTCGAGCGGGCTCGGCAAATAGTCCACGACGCCGTCGAGCAGCGGCTGCACGCCCTTGTTCTTGAACGCAGACCCGCAGAACACCGGGGTCATCCGGTTCTCGAGGGTGGCCTTGCGGATAGCGGCCCGTATCTGGTCCGGCTCGATCTCCTCGCCCTCCAGATACATCATCATGAGCTCTTCGTCCTGATCGGCGACCGCCTCGAGCAGCTTCTCCCGGTACTCTTCGGCCAACTCCTGCACACCCTCGGGTATCTCCGTGACCTCCCACGTAGCCCCGAGGTCGTCCGTGTACACGATCGCCCGCATCTCGACGAGGTCGACTATCCCCTGGAACTCGCTCTCGGCACCGATCGGCAACTGCACCGGCACCGCGTTCGCCCCGAGCCGCTCCACCATGGTGTCGATGGCCTTGTAAAAGTCGGCCCCGATGCGGTCCATCTTGTTGACGAACGCTATGCGCGGCACCCCGTACTTGTCAGCCTGCCGCCACACAGTCTCGGACTGCGGCTCGACCCCAGCCACCGAGTCGAAGAGGGCTATGGAACCGTCGAGCACGCGCAACGACCGCTCCACCTCGACGGTGAAGTCCACGTGCCCGGGCGTGTCTATGATGTTGATACGGTGCTGCTCGGGGATCCGGCTGTGGACGCCCTCGCGGGAGCCCTTGCCGTTCTTGCCCGAGCCCTCGATACCGCCCCAGAACACTGTGGTCGCTGCCGAGGTGATCGTGATACCCCGTTCGCGCTCCTGGGCCATCCAGTCCATCACGGCGTTGCCGTCATGGACCTCGCCGAGCTTGTGGGTGAGGCCCGTGTAGAGCAGGATGCGCTCGGTCGTCGTGGTCTTGCCGGCATCGATGTGGGCCATGATGCCGATATTCCTGACCCGCTTTAGCGGGATCTTTCTAGCTATCTGTACGGCCATATTAGTCCTCGTCACCACCTGTAATGTGCGAAAGCCCGGTTGGCCTCTGCCATCCGGTGCGTGTCTTCCTTGCGCTTCACGCTCGAGCCTATGTTGTCCTTGGCGTCAAGGATCTCTCCTGCGAGCCTGCGGCCCATAGTCTTCTCGCGCCGGGCGCGGGCGAAGCCTACCATCCAGCGCAGCGCCAGCGTGCTGGCCCTGCGGGGGTTGACCTCTACCGGAACCTGGTAGGTAGCGCCGCCGACCCTCCGGCTCTTCACCTCGAGGCGCGGCCTGATGTTGTCGAGGGCGTTGTTCAGGACCTGGACCGGGCTCGTCCCTGTGCGCTCCTCGATGTAGGAGAGGGCGTCGTAGACGATCTTCTCGGAGGTGCCCTTCTTGCCGTCCAGCATGATCTTGTTGATCAACTGCTGGACCAGCACGCTCCCGTAGACGGGGTCGCCTGATATCGTTCTCTTCGGTGGCGCTGCTCGCCTCGGCATCTCCTACCCTCCTCCTACGACTTCTTGGTCCCGTACTTGGAGCGGCCCTGCTTGCGGTTGTTGACCCCAAGCGTGTCGAGCGCCCCGCGCACCACCTTGTAGCGCACGCCGGGCAGGTCCTTGACCTGGCCGCCGCGCACCAGAACCACCGAGTGCTCCTGCAGGTTGTGCCCCTCCCCCGGAACGTAGGCAGTGACCTCCTGGCCGTTAGTCAGCCTGACGCGCGCGACCTTGCGCAGCGCGGAGTTCGGCTTCCTCGGCGTGGTGGTCGAGACGCGCGTGCACACGCCCCGGCGCTGGGGCGAACCCTGCAGGGCCGGCGTCGCCGCTTTCTTCGTCTGTTTCGTCCGCTCGTTACGCACAAGCTGGTTGGTCGTCGGCATGGACGCGCCTTTCTCTCTCCGTAGAAAAGGGAACTACTACAAAGTCGTGTGCCGCAGCCCGATAGCCGGTCACCCTTATTGGTAACCGTTCGTAACCGCGACGCAGTATTTTAGGCTCAGGAAGCCGCTATGTCAAGCGCATGAGCTGCGAAGAGAACCGCACCCTCCACGCTGGCTCATCCTCCCGATCCCGTACAATAGCGTCGTAACCGGCTACGATACCGTGCGAGGGTCGGAAGTACTTCCGGCCGGGAGGTCGAGACGTGGCAAAACTCGTAGGGCCGCAGGCGATCAAACAGCACCGCTTCACCGTAGAGCAGTACCACAAGATGGGCGAGGCCGGCATCTTCTCAGAGGACGACCGGGTGGAGCTTATAGACGGGGAGGTCGTGGAGATGACGCCCATCGGCTGGCGCCATATGTGGTGCGTAAGGCGCCTCATAAGGCTCCTTGCCGGCTTCGCCGAAACCTCGTCCGGTGTCCGCTACGAGGTCGACGCACAGAATCCGATAGCTCTGGGTGAACACGGCGAACCGCAACCGGACCTCGTCCTCCTCCTAGACCCGCCGGTCGGGCGTCTACCGGGACCCGGCGACGTAGCCCTCGTAGTAGAGGTCGCCGATGCCTCGCTAGCGTTCGACCGCAACGTCAAGCTGACGCGGTACTCCGAGGCCGGCATCCCCGAAGCTTGGCTGATAGACCTGAACGCTGACCGCTTCGAGGTTCATTCTGAGCCTGCGTCGGACGGCTACCGTAGGACCGCCCGTTACGGGCGCGGCGAGCGGGTCGAGTCTGCCACCCTCCCCAACCTCGCCTTGGACGTGGATGAGGCGCTGCCTCCCAAGGAGCCTGAAGCGTAGCGGAACCGGATAGATCCAGGGCCACCCCAGTGGTACCGTGGATTATGCTATCCGCCTCCCAGTTATTGCGGTGAATTCGAGCAAGGGAGGGCCGGAGCTACTGAGAACTCCGGCCCATACAGCCTGCACAGAGGCCTGGCTCAGTTGATGGGCGGACCGGCCACTGTGGCTATCACGGTGGTGTGGGCGTTATGCTCCGCATCATTCAAGAGCGGCACAGCATTATCGATCACGGTGCTGAACTTGTAGGTGCCCCCCGTAAGAGAGGACCTATCTGCGCCGACGTCGCCTGGCCAGAGCCTCTAAAATCAGCCCGCTATCTCCTCCACCCATGTTCGCTTCTTCTCTCGGCTACCCGTGATAGGGGGGTGGTAGGTGGGTGTATCCCAGCCCCATGCAATAGCGTTCAGCGATTACCCTAGGATCTGGCAGTGGCGGCATTCTGCTTCGCCGCTTCGAACGGGGGCGGACCGAGGATCTCTATGATGTCGGGGTGGCTCTCGGCGGCGGCCCGGAGGCGATCCAGGTCCGCTGGCTTCTCCGCGTCGGCTTCGTCGGTGGACGGCTCGCTCGCGTCCCTGTAGAAGGCCTCGCCGCTCCCTGGCGTCTGCAGGAAGAGGATCAGCGCGCTCTCCGAGGCGACCATGAACGCGTGCGCATCGCCGCGCGGGGCCACCGCAACACCGTGCGGCCCCAACCGATGCTCCCTGCCCTCGGCGTAGACCAGGATCTCTCCCTCGAGCACGATCAAGGTCTCGTCCACGTTCGGATGGGTGTGGAGCGGGGTCGTCTTGCCTTGCGTCATCCGGTCCTCCACCAGGAGAAACGCCCCGTCGGTCTCCCCGGCGGTCGCCTTCCAGATGTGCACGCCTCCGCCGGCAAACCAGAGGCGCTCCCCCTCTCCCTTCCCGCGGATGATCGTTCTTGCAGTACTCATTACTCTCTCCTTTCGAGTACGCTGCCTATCGAGACGAACTGTAGAGCCCGGACCGGGGCCTGGATATGACGGATTCCTGTCATTTTTCTCTGCCGAGTCCGGGCGGGGAAGATCGCTTCTCTGAGAGGTGAACGATCTTGCTACCTGAGGCATAATTGCACGCAGGACGTGGCCAGGAGGTCTGATGGAAGACGTTGCTCTGGAGGAGCGGACTTTCTCCGAAGTGAAGAGGCTCTGTTGCGCGGGACGGCCCGACGGGTTAGCGCTGCTGGGAGAGGTGATCGAACGTCTGCGGCGCGTAGTGTCTTTCGAGGCGTATTGCGCCTCCACGAAGGACCCGGCGACTGGCTTTATCACACACGGCATGGCCGAGGAGACGGGTGGCGAGAATGACACCTTCTGGTCGCTCGAGCATCTCTACTTCGAGCATCACCAGAGCGTTCGCCGGATGGTGGACACCCACCAGTCCGTAGCCCTCCTCTCCGAAACCACGGGTGGCGATCTGGAGCGC
>JADDPU010000160.1 GCA_016781725.1 Rubrobacter sp.
CAAGCTCGTCAACATCTCGAGCGGCGGCAAGATGAAGGACACCTGGGTCTTGCGGCAGGCCTAAGGTCGGTCTCTCCGGGGTACCTTACAGAGTATGGATTCGCTCTTTGTCGTGGCCGGTGTGGTCCTGATCTTCGTGGGGCTCCTCGACGTGTTCTTTACCGTGCTCCACTACGACGGCTTCGGCTTTATCTCGAGCCGCCTCTACCGAAACGTGTTCAAAGGAGTGCGCTACCTCACGCGCCCGCTGCCCAGGCGGCAGCGGGCCCTCGGGCTCTCGATGGCCGCCCCGCTCATGGTGCCGATCACGATAACTGCCTGGATCTCCCTCGTCGCCTTGGGCTACGCCCTGATCTACTACTCAGCCATGGACGAGGAGTTTTTCTCTCTGCCGGGGCGGACGCTCGAGCCCTCCTTCCTGGAGGCGCTGTACTTTAGCGGCACGTCTATCTCTACCGTGGGCTTCGGCGACATCACCCCCACGAACACCCTCTACCAGGTCCTGGCCGTCTCGGAGGCGCTCATCGGGTTCGGCATCCTGACGCTCGCCATCACGTACATCCTCGGGGTCTACAACGTCTTGCAGCAGCTCGGCGTCGTCGCCGCCGGGCTCTACCACCAGGCCCAGGACACGAGCGACCCGTGGAGCATCCTCGCCCCGCACTTCCCGGGCGGCCAGCACCGGGGCCTGGAGACGCACCTCATGACCCTCCACCGAGGGCTCGTCGAGATCTACGAGGGCATCCGCCAGTACCCGATCGTCTACTACTACCACAGCCGCCGCGCCTACCGCTCGCTGCCCTTCGCCTTCCGCATGGTCGGGGGGATGGCGGGCGCCCTGCGCTGGGGGCTCCCCAAAGACCACCCTGGCAGCCAGACGCCCTGGCTGCCCACCCTGCTCATCGGCCTCGATACCATCATCGACTACCTGGAGGAGCGCTTCCTCTTCAGTCCGCTCGACGAACCTCCTGACCCCGTCCCCTTCGAGACCTTCGAAGCCGCCCTCCTGCGCGGCAAGGAGCCCGCGGACTGGTGGCTCGGGCGGTTCTTGCAGATGAACGCCTTTATGCGCGACCTCGTGCACCTGGAAGGGCCCCCTGAGCCGGAGGAGGCCTACGACCGCTACCTGAGGTGGCTGCCCTTCGCCTACCACAACC
>JADDPU010000151.1 GCA_016781725.1 Rubrobacter sp.
GAACGTCTCCCAGGTAGTCACGGTAGACAAGTCGTTTCTGGACGAGCGGGCGGGTCTCGTGGACGGGCGCGCGATGCTCGCCGTGGAGGATGGCCTGAGAACGGTGCTGGCGTTGTAGTACGAGCCCCGACGAGAAGCACCGGCGGCCGGTGCGATAGACTACGCAAAGGAGTATTTACGCATTACCGGAGGTGCGGAATGGCGAGGGTAAAGCTAACGTTGGAGGTGGAGCCGGAGCTGCGGCGCAGGATCAAGCTATCCGCCACGGCGAGGGACGAGAGCTTGAGGGAGTGGGTGCATCGTGCGATCCTGCGCGAGCTCGAAGCCGAGGGCTCCGGGGACGACGAGACGTATGGGGAGGAACAGGAGTATTACCCGTCGAGAGGAGGGAAGCCGCGCGGCAGCGAGCACCCACCAAGGCCCAGGAGTGGGCGCACCGTGGCGGACGCGGTGATCGAAGATCGACGCTAGACGGTTGGTGATCTACCTGGATACTAGCGCCCTGCTCAAGCTTTACGTAAAAGAGGAAGGATGCGAGTTGGTACGGCAGGCAGTTGGTGTCGCCAGCACGGTAGCAACCTCGACCGTCGCCTACGCTGAGGCCCGGGCCGGACTCGCCAGGAGGTTTCGCGAAGGGGACTTCACCGATGAGGAACACCGGGGTGCAGTCAACGACCTGAAAGGCGACTGGCCCGTCTACGATAGGCTGAACGTCTCCGATTCTGTTGCATACCAGGCAGGTGAGTTGGCCGAACGTTACGCCCTACGGGGCTACGACGCCGTACACCTGGCCAGCGCCGTCCGGCTTTCGGAGAGGTTCGGGAATTTGCGCTTTCTCGCCTTCGACGGGCGGCTCAACGATGCCGCGAAGGCCGCCGACCTGGCGGTGTACGACGACGAGTCCAGGACCGGACCTGGCGCTGACGGCTGACCCGCCGGCGTCTCTGGCGCGGAAGCCGATAGAGTACGGGAGAGCGTGGTTGGAAGAGGAATGATCGGATGAAACCGGACGAGAAGGCGTTCGAGGAACACATTGCCCCCTCGCTGGTGGAGAGCGGCGGGTACCGGACCGTCAAGCTAGGCAACAGTTCTGGAGATTTCGAGGCTGGGCGCGGGCTGGATCTCGCGGAGCTGTTCGCGTTT
>JADDPU010000262.1 GCA_016781725.1 Rubrobacter sp.
TCGCTTCGGTAAGGCGGAGGTGTCGATCTTCACTGCTGGGCCGTGGACCGTCGGTAGCATCTCTCGCCACGGAAGAGACCACCGGCACCTGCCCCATACGATCCCCCACCAGGCGAACCTCACGGCCCTGGGGCGACTCGGGGCGCGGGCGGTTCTCGCCACGACAGCCGTGGGAGCGGTGAACCCCGACGTGCATCTAGGGCGGCCCCTCCTGTTCGACGACCTCTTCTTTCCGACCAACCTCCTGCCCAGCGGCGCAGAATGCACCGTCTTCACCGAGCCCGGCGACCCGGCTCGCGGACACCTCATCTGGGACGAACCTTTCGCCCCGCGGCTCCGGCGGAAGCTGGAGCTCGCGACCGAGGGTCTTGGGCTGGAGGCCACCGTCGGGGGCGTCTACGGGCACACGAGCGGCCCGCGGTTCGAGAGCCGGGCGGAGATCCGGTGGTTGGGCGCGGCCGGGGTAACGGCCGTGAGCCAGACTTGCGGTCCCGAGGTGGTCCTGGCCGGGGAACTGGAGCTTCCCTACGCGCTGGTGGGCTTCCCGGTGAACTACGCGACTGGCGTCTCCGAATCCCGTGCGGATGAGCTGGACCGTCTGCTCGTGCTCTCGACCGAAGTGCTTCCCAGGCTCGTGCTCCGGGCCGCAGAGATGCTGGAGGAGGAGGATCTGGCCTTCGATCACGGTTACGTCTACCGGGTCGCGGGGGGTGTGGGCGCGCGAAAGGGCTGATTCGCCCGCATCCGCATCGGAAAAAAGCGTCCGGCCGGTAGCCCCCGAAAGCGCGGACGATGCGTGAAAGCCGGGGTGGTGTGGTACGGGTGGACGGGCCACCCTGGTGAAGCAGGATCTCTACTGGTGTAACCTCCGGGCGAGAGGTCATCTTCGGGCCAGACAGTAGGGAGGAGCGTGCAGCACCGGCAACCCGACCTGGCGGCGATCAAGGAACGCCAGCAACGAGCGTGGGCTTCGGGTGACTACGCGATGTTCGGTACGGCCTTGCTCATCATGAGCGAGCTCCTTTGCGAGACCGTGGAGGTTCGTCCCGGACAGGAGATCCTCGACGTGGCGACCGGCAGCGGCAACACGGCCCTGGCGGCCGCCCGACGCTTCGCAGAGGTGACCGGCATCGACTACGTCCC
>JADDPU010000253.1:0-1428 GCA_016781725.1 Rubrobacter sp.
AATGGAACCCCGAGAGCGCGCCGCAGGCGATGGTTATAAAGACGAACGGGAAGAGCGGCCCGGCGAAGACGGGGCCCGCGCCGGTAGAGGCGAACTCGGTCACCTTCGGCATCTGGATGGAGGGCAGGGTGAAGGCGATGCCCACAGCCAAGAGCAGTATGGTCCCTATCTTCATGAAGGTCGAGAGGTAGTCGCGGGGTGCCAGAAGGACCCACACGGGCAGCACCGAGGCTATGAAGCCGTAGGCGATGAGGGCGAAGACTATCTGGTTAGGGGTGAAGGTCCAGAAGTCCGCGTAGGGGGAGGACTCGGCGATCCAACCGCCCCCGATGATCGCCAGGAAGAGCAGCGCCACCCCGATGAGCGAGACCTCGAGCACCCGTCCCGGTCGCAAGAACCTCAGGTACACGCCCATGAAGAGGGCTATGGGTAAGGTCATCGCGAGCGAGAAGGCGCCCCACGGCGAGGCCGCGAGGGCGAGGACGACGACGAGCGCGAGCACCGCGAGCAGGATGACCATGATCGAGAGCACCGCGATGAGCGCCGCCACACCCCCGACGGGCCCTATCTCCTCGCGCGCCATCTGCCCGAGCGTCTTGCCGTTGCGGCGCATGGAGAAGAAGAGGGTAGTCATGTCCTGCACGGCGCCGGCCAGGATGACGCCGACGATGATCCAGACCGTCCCCGGCAAGAAGCCCATCTGCGCGGCGAGCACGGGACCGACCAGGGGACCAGCCCCCGCTATCGCGGCGAAGTGGTGCCCGAAGAGCACCCGCCGGTCCATAGGCTCGAAGTCCCGCCCGTTGTTGAGCCTCTCGGCGGGTGTTGCCCGCGAGTCGTCGGCCTCGAGCACCCTCGTCTGAATAAAGCGGGCGTAGAAGCGGTACGCGATGGCGTAGGAGGCGATGGCCGCGAAGAGCAACCACCCGGCGTTGATGGTCTCGCCGCGGGAGAGGGCAAGCACCCCCCAACACACCGCCCCGACGAGCGCGACGACTACCCAGATCCCGTACCGACGCAAACTATTGCCCACAGCCCCTCCTGCTCGCTCCTAAGGCTTCACCCCGTCAAGGATGCATCGTAACACAACGAAATGCTCATTGAACTACCGAGAGAGGCCTTCGCGGGCCGGGGATCGGCCACCTTTCGGGGCCGGCCGAATCCGCCGAATCTTCGCGGCCCGAGGCCACGTTCAGGGCGGATCTTGCGGCGCTCAGGGCGGCCACGACGTAGCTGTCCACCCGCCCGTCGTCGAAGTCGGGATCGTGATCGGGGTTCGGGCCGGTCCTGGACGACTCGAGGAGGCGGACGACCTCCTCGAGGGTCTTGCGTCTCTCTCTGACACCGCGCCCCGGATCTCTAGCTCGTCGTGCGTAAGGATACACCTATCAACTGTGCGAACTGACGACAGCCTGAAGGTCCGCTTCT
>JADDPU010000253.1:1554-3893 GCA_016781725.1 Rubrobacter sp.
CGGCGCCCACCCCCGCCACTAGCGCCCCCAAGAAACCTAGATCTTGCCCCGCCAGTATGAGTCCCCTCGAACCGCCCGGCGAAAGCACAACTGCGGGGATGCTGCCCAAGAACACCAGTGTGTACCCGACGAAGACCACGACGACGCCCGCCGTACCCAAGCGCCCGTAGTTTCCCTTGTAGCGCCTTGTAGCGGGCGTGCAAGGCCAACAGCAATACGATGACGAGCAGCACGAGGTTGTACGGCCGGAAGACCGGATGTTCGGGGAGCCTGCCACCGAGTAGGGGCTGCCGTAGGGGCGTCAGCGCCCAAAGCACGCCGCCCACCATGCCCGCCAACCCGCCACGCCTAATGAGGCCAGACGATATGCTCCCTCCTTTCCCCTCCGCCTACAAAGGATGATGCCAGCAAGCGAGAGTGGGCGCACCCCCCAAAGGACTCATTTACCCGAGTGCGTGGACAGGGTGTTCTCCGATGTTCGCCTCGTACCTTTCTCCTCGTAACGGTCGTCGTAACGCTCGGGAGACGGGCGTCCTGTAGAGTGGTGTCGTGACAAAGGGGCAAAGGCACAGGATAGAGTGGCCGGTGGGATGAGCACCCGCTCTTCGCCGCCCGCCCCCAATGTCTTGCGAGATCGCTGGCTCTTCCTTGCCCGTCTGATGTGGGTGGCGCTGGCCGTTCTCGTTCTCGGGCTCGACGCCGCGAGCATCCCTTACGCGTACGCCCGGTACAAGGCCGTGTGCCTGCGGGACGCGGGGTTCTGCCGGGACGAGGGGCTCCTCACCCCGGAAGGTGTGCAGGCGTTGCAAGAACTGGGTCTCTCGCCCGGGCTCTACGCTGCCTACCATGTCGGGCTCTCGACCGTCGTCACGCTGGTCTTCTTCGCGGTGGCGGCCGTGATCTTCTTCCGCCGTTCTGACGAGCCGATGGCGCTGTTCGGCGCGTTCGTGCTCCTCGTATTCGGTGGGGCGGCTATCGCTGGGACGATGCACGATCTAGCCGAAGTCCGCTCCGTATTCTGGTTTCCGGTCAACCTCCTAGACTTCGTTGGGCAAGTGTCCTTCTGCGTCTTCTTCTACCTCTTTCCCGACGGTAGATTCGTACCTCGCTGGACGCGATGGCTCGCCGTCGCGTGGGCGTTGCTGTGGGTGACCCTCATTTTCTTTCCCGACTCCTCCCTGGCCGCCCTAATCACTCCCCTCTTCTTCGTCTTCATAGGCAGCCTGGTGTTCGCCCAGGTCTACCGCTACCGGCGGGTGTCTACCCCGCCGCAACGTCAGCAGACCAAGTGGGTGGTCTTCGGCTTCTCGGTGGCGCTCGCGGGGTTCGTGGGGGCGGTTTTCTTTCTCTACGGGGGCTTATCAACCATAGGGAAGTCTGGGCCTCTTGGGCAGATGATTGGCGAGACGGTTGTCTACGGTTTTCTGCTGCTAATACCACTTTCCATTGGGGTGGCGATCCTGCGCTCGCGGCTCTACGACATAGACCTCATCATCAACCGCACGCTGGTCTACGGCTTACTCACCATCCTACTGGCAGCGACCTACTTCGGAGGCGTGGTCGGCTTGCAATCCGTTTTGCGCGCCCTCACGGGTCAGGAGTCGACCCTCGCTGTCGTGGCCTCCACGCTTGCCATAGCCGCCCTATTCAGCCCGCTGCGTCGGCGGGTGCAGGGGTTCGTGGATCGACGCTTCTACCGCAGGAAGTATGATGCAGCAAAGACCCTCTCCGCCTTCAACGCCAGATTACGCGACGAGACGGAGCTGGACACCCTCAGCGGCGACGTGGTGGGCGTGGTGAACGAGACGATGCAACCTGCGCACGTCTCGATGTGGTTGCGCCCTCCTACCGGGCTCGACAAGGTCAGAGGAGAGGGACCGGAACAGTGAGCACCCGCGCCGCCGCTTGGCTGGCCTGGTCGCTGGTCGCCGTGAGCCTGCTGATCATGGCGCTGGGGCTGCTGCTGATCTTTCTCGGGTGGTCCACACCGCTGCCTAAAGGGTGGCACCCATGGAGGTATCAGGCCATCGACGCCTTTGGACTCATCGGCGCCCCCATACTCGGAGGGCTCATCGCCTCGCGCCGGCCCAAGAACCCCTACGGGTGGTTGTGGATAGGCTTCGGCTTGGGCTTCGCTCTCGTGACGTTCGCGCAGGCCTACGCCGCCTACGCCTTGGTGGTGGCGGCGGGATCGCTCCCCGCTCCCCGTACGGTCTCTGTGTTGGCGGAGTCGGTGGGATTCGCGGTGGCGGTCACCCTCCTGCCGCTCCTCCTGCTGCTGTTCCCCGATGGCCGACTGCCTTCGCAGCGCTGGAGGTTTGTGGCTTGGGGCATCATCG